>CAYVPZ010000475.1:0-1106 GCA_964453955.1 uncultured Solibacteraceae bacterium
GAGGGCGGCAACGTTCTTTCGTTCTCCATCCTGCACAAGACAAAATTCGTGAAGGATGGCAAGACGATAAAGCGCGCCGACGTCCACACCGGTGACACGGTGACCATTCAGGCAGGAGAGGATCCCACCGGGCACCCCGCCGCCCTCACCGTTACCATCGGCAAGCCTCCGGCGGATAAGGACGCTCAGTCGTCCACTTGAAACCGTTCCACTTCCAGCCGGTCGCCCACGGTGGTGCCGGTTTGCGCGGCGGCCCCCGCCGGCAGCTCCAGAACGGAATGAGCCCGCAGGGACAGGGCCAGCGCCCACTTCCCCATGTTCGGGCAAATCTTCACCACGCGCCGGTCGCGGTTGAGGAACAGTGCGTCGATGGAAAACTTCATGCCGATCATGTGAATGCCCTCGCACGGTACCAGCCACAGTCCGCTGCCCGGCGGCAGGCTCTTGTGTTTGAGCAGGCCGGTGCGGCGCTTGGCGCTGGTATCGGCCACCTCGGCGCGATCCGCCAGACTGACTCCCTTGGTGAGATTCCTGACTCGGGCAAGCGGCACGCGCGGTCCCTCCTGCCCTAACCTTCGGCGGTGTGGCGTGAAAACTCCAGTAGGGCCGTGCGCTGCCTACCGCCTTGAGGCAAACACCTGAAACTTGGTCACCGGCTGATACCCGAGCGCCCGATACAGCGGCAGGCCCGCGGGAGTGGATTGCAGCACCGTCCGCTCGATGCCCGTCCCCGCGCTGGCCATGGCAATCGCCCCGCGCATGGCCGCTTCCGCGTATCCGCGCCTCTGGAAGGCCGGCAGCGTGGCCACCGAGTAGACGCCGATCGCGCCCGACGACACCACCAGCGCGGTGGTGGATACCGGCGTCCGGCCCTGGTAGCCCACCCAGCCGGCGTACGCGCCGTGCCAGGCCCGGTCCTCCGCATACACCGCGCGGCAGATCGGAAGAGGAATCTCGAAGGCCATGGACGTGATGTGAGCAAAGGCGGTGCGCGTCTCGGCGTCCGAAACCGGCCGCACCGTCACCTCCGGCAGCGGACGGGACGGCGGACGCAGGCTCTCGGCGTACATGCCCGGAGCGGTGGTCAGGTGGCGCATGTTCATGGC
>CAYVPZ010000475.1:1116-4476 GCA_964453955.1 uncultured Solibacteraceae bacterium
CGCGGCCCCACAGGCTCCGTTCGATGAGATCCTCGCAGGCCCAGAACGACCACGGAAGGCCCCGCCGGCGATAGAATTCCTCGGCTTCCTTCAGTTCGATCCCCAGCCCGTCGATGCCCCGGCCGCGCACGGCCGAGCCGAGGACGGCCGCGTTGAACACGCTGTAGTCCATGCCGGACGAGATCAGCGTGAGGGCGGCGAGCCGGCGAATCTCGCCGCTGGGGCGCGCCTGGCCGAAGAAGCGCATGGCCTCGCGCAGGTTCTCGCTCAACGTGGCGGCCTCGGGTGTCATCCGCTGGAATTAGATCAAAGTAAGGATGCCAGCGTCAAACGAGACGCTTGACATTCAATCCCATTTATATTACTGTTTAGTTATGGAACCAAGTGGTTATGCGAATCTGACGCCCGCCGGCCTGGACGCCACCTTCGCGGCGCTCGCGGATCCTACCCGTCGCGCCATCCTCGCGCGGCTGGCCTCGGGTGAGGCGTCGGTGGCCGAACTGGCCGCGCCGTTCGCGATGAGCCAGCCTGCCATCTCCAAGCACCTCAAAGTGCTGGAGCGCGCCGGCCTGATTTCCCGCAACCGCGACGCGCAGCGACGTCCGAGCCGGCTGGACGCCCGGCCGCTCGCGGAAGCCAGCCAATGGCTGGCGGAATATCGCCAGTTCTGGGAGGCTTCCTTCCAGCGGCTGGACGGTTTGCTCGACGAGTTGAAGGCCACGAAAAGATAAGGAGCCCAAATGGTTTATCACGACAGCTTCAAGGTATCCACGCCGCCGTCTGATCGAGAGATTCAGGTGACCCGCGATTTCAACGCGCCGTGCGCGCTGGTATTCGACGCGTTCACCAAACCGGAATTAGTCCGCCGCTGGCTGCTCGGACCGCCTGGCTGGACCATGCCCGTTTGCGAAATCGACCTGAAGGTCGGCGGCGCATACCGGTATGTCTGGCGGCAGGAGGCCAACGGAAAAGAAATGGGAATGGGCGGAGTTTTCCGCGAGATCGCGTCGCCCGAACGGCTGGTCGCCACCGAGAGATTCGACGACGCCTGGTACCCGGGCGAAGCGCTGGACACCACGGTGTTCGTCGAGCAGGGCGAGATCACCAGGATGACCATCACGGTGCTCTACGAGTCGACGGAAGCCCGCGACACGGCCCGCCGGTCCGGAATGGAATACGGCATGGCCATGAGCTACAACCGGCTGGAGGAGTTGTTGTCGTCGCTTCACGCAGAAGCTGCGCCATGACGGCCAACCTCGCTATGCACTACAATCCCGTATATGGGCGCGAAACCAGAAGGCGATGACGAGCAGCATCGCCTTCGCGAGGCCGCCTCGAAGTGCCTCGGGACTCTCGCCAGCGCCAACACCCATCGCTCGGAGAACGCGCGCCAGGACTTATGTCAGCGTCTGCGCCGGCGGCATGACGCCGACGCGCAAGGAACCGAGCACAATAAAGGTCAGTGTACGCCACTCTCGCGAACATCGTCCTGATCGTCCATCTGAGCTGGATCGTGGCGGTTGCCGTCGGCTTCCTCTGGACGCGCGGGCGCCGCGTTCTCACGGCGATTCACCTGACGTCGCTCGTCTGGGGTATCGCCGTGGAAGCGGGCCCCTGGCCGTGCCCACTCACCCTGCTGGAGCAATTCCTCGAAACGAAAGCCGGGGTCGACCCGTATCACGGCGGCTTTCTGCTGCACTATCTCGATGCCATCGTGTACCCGGACATTCCGGCGTGGCTTCTGATGACGCTGGGAGTCGGCGTGTGCGCCGCCAATCTGTTGGTTTACGCGAGGCGGTTCACATCAGCGTCCTCGCGTCAACGCCGATGACCAGCGATCTTCCTAACCCCCTCAACCACTTGCGCACCACACCCCGCCACCCCCGTGCTAAACCTCAAATCGCAAGCAGGCCAGCTTGAGCGTTGACGCATCGCCCTCAACAGGCGGTGCGAGCAGGTGTTTCCGTGCGAAACGGTGGTAGCGGCGGGGCGTTCCCCGAAACCGCGCCGCCGTCGTCGCTATAGCCGCCGGATCGATACCGACAGGCGGCCGAAGGATACGATGCCGGCATCCACGGCAATTTGAAAGGCAGCGAAAAACGTTGCCGGATTCATGCACCGGCCGGGCATCCGCAAGGGTGTCCGGCCCCTCAACGCTCGCCATTCTCGCGATGCACACGTGTGCCCGGACGGCTCACATCAGCGTCATCGGGTCCACGTCGATCACCAGCGCCGTGGCGCTCCATTTGCGGTCCACCGCGTGCCGCCGCAGCATCTGCAGCACCTCGTTCAGACGCTTGCGGCTGGCCGCCTTCAACAGCAACTGATAGCGAAACTCGTTGCGCAGCCGCGGCACCGGCGCCTCCGCCGGACCCAGCACCTTCATCCCCTCCGGCGGCGGGTCCAGCAACTGGCCCAGTTCCGCGCTCATGGCCAGCGCCTGCTCCTGGCGTTCGCTGCGCAGCAGAACGTTGGCCAGCGCGCTGAACGGCGGATAGCGCATTAATCGCCGAAATTGGATCTCTTTTTCATAGAAAAGCTGATAGTCCTGCGCGGCGGCAAAGCGCACGGCGTAATGTTCGGGATTCACGGTCTGAATCAGCACGGTTCCGGCCAGATCGCCGCGGCCCGCCCGTCCGGCAGCCTGGGTGAGCAACTGGAAGGTCCGCTCGGCGGCGCGGAAATCCGGCATGCCCAGCCCGATATCCGCCGACACGATCCCCACCAGCGTGACATTCGGAATATCGTGCCCCTTGGCGATCATCTGCGTGCCCACCAGCACGTCAAAATCGCCGTCGCGAAAGCCCTGCAGAATCGATTCGAAATGCCGTTTCCCGCTCACCGTATCGCGGTCCATGCGGGCGATGCGCGCTTCCGGGAACTCCTGGTGCAGCTCGTCCTCGGCCTTCTCGGCGCCGGTGCCGATAAACTGCAGGTACTCGCTGTCGCACTGCGGACAGCGGCTGGGCGTGCGCTGCGCGGTGTTGCAGTAGTGGCAAAGCATGCGCCGGTCGCGCCGGTGCCAGGTCAGCGTCACCGAGCAGTTCGGGCACTCCATGCGCCATCCGCACGCGCGGCAGGTGACGAAGCTGGAAAACCCGCGCCGGTTCAGCAGCAGCATCACCTGCTCGCCGCTCTTCAGCCGTTCGGCGATGGCGTCCTTCAGCCGGCGCGAGAACGTGGTCTGCTTGCGCGTTTCCAGAAACTCCTGGCGCATGTCGATCAGCTCGACATCGGGCATGGGCCGCTGCTCGATGCGCTCGGGCATCTCCAGCAACTGGTACTTCCCGCGTTCGGCGTTGTAGCGGCTTTCGAGGCTGGGCGTGGCCGAACCCAGCACCACGCACGCGCCGCACGCCT
>CAYVPZ010000476.1:0-4455 GCA_964453955.1 uncultured Solibacteraceae bacterium
GAAGGAAGAGGGCAAGCCAATGCCCGGCCTGATCCTCATCGACGGCGGTCTGGGCCAGCTCCATGCCGCGGCCGAAGCGCTGGAGGCACTGGGCATCATCAATCAGCCGCTGGCCGCCATCGCCAAGCGCGAGGAGCTGATCTACGTGCTGGGCCGCGAGGACGAGCCGGTGCGGCTGGACCATCACTCGCCCGTGTTGCACCTGATCCAGACCGTGCGCGACGAGGCCCACCGGTTCGCGGTCACTTTCCACCGCACGCGGCGCAACGCGGCCCGGCTGACCTCCGAGCTGGAGAATGTCGCCGGCGTGGGCGAAAAGACTCTCACAAAGCTGCTGCGCCACTTCGGCAGCTCGGAACGGGTTCGCCAGGCCGATGAAGAGGAACTGGTGAAGGTGGTGGGCCGCACCGTCGCCCGGCGGCTGCGGGCCCATTTCGCCGCCCAGGTGGCCGCGCCCGGGCTGCCGATTCTGCCGTAAAACACGCTGTACCATAGGAGCATTCGAAGACGTCCCTCGGGTGGACGTTCTCAGTTAGCGTAATGGAGAGGCAATTATGAACTCTCGTAACGGGCTTTTTGTCGCATTTTTGCTCTTTGCCGCAGGCCACGCCGCGGCGCAGTCCGGCGGCGACAGCGTCACCTTCAAATCCGGCGTGAATGAGGTGACCGTACCGGTGGTGGTGCGCGACGCCCAGGGGCACGTGGTTTCGGACCTGCGCAAAGAAGACTTCACGCTGCTCGACAACGGCAAGCCCCAGGCGATCACCAGTTTCCGGGTGGAGAAACCGGGTCAGCGCGTTGCCGACGAGAAACCGGTTGCCAGCGCGAACAGTGCTGCCGCGGCCGGTGAGACCGGGAAAGCGAAAACCGCGCCGATGGTCATCCCCGACCACTTCATCGCCTATGTTTTCGACGACCTGTCGTTCCGCGAGTTCGGCGATCTGGCCTGGGTGCGCGATGGCGCGATGAAGCACATGGCGGCACTGCAGCCTGGCGACCGTGCGGCCGTCTTCAGCACTTCCTGCACCACCCAGCTCGACTTCACCGACGACCGTGCGAAGCTGCGCGAGACCATATCGAAGCTGCAGTTCCGGCCGCATACCGTTTGCAGCGACCCACGCGGTCTGCAATCGCAGTCAGGCCAGTTTGGAATGATCCCGCCGTTCTGGAAGGAAATCCTGGACCGCATGTCCACCCTTCCGGGGCAGCGGAGCATCGTCTTCGCTTCCTGCGGCATGGCGTGGGATCCCAGGACTCTGGAGCAGTTCGCGGGCTACGCCATCCGCCTGAAGGTGGTGGTCCACACGCTGAATGCCCGCGCTCTTCACCCCACCGAGCCCGGCGCCGATTTCAACTCCAACGCGCTTAACTCCCGAGGCGTACCCATCGTCCAAAACCCCCAGCAGTTGGAGGCTCACATCCAGAGCATGGCCCAGACCGAGCTCGCGCAGCGCCTGGGACTCAGCGCCATGGCCTATGCGACCGGCGGCACTTTCGTCGAGAACACCAACGATGCCGACGCCGCCTACCGGCGCCTGGCGACACCGGATTGCACCTACATGCTGGGCTTTTCACCCGGAGACGCCAACCTGGACGGCGCCCTCCATCACCTGTCGGTGACGTTGAAGGAGCCGCGCAAGCTCAGCCTGCAGGCTCGCACCAGCTATTACGCGGCGACACCCGCCGAACAGCAGGCGGCGCAAACGGGAGTGGCCGGGCCTCCGCTCGTCGAGAGCCCGGCCGAAGCGAAGGAAGTGGCCCAGACCATTGGCGCCGGCCAGCCCCCTCCGTCCGAAGACCAGCCCATCACCTTCAAGGCCCGCACGAATCTGGTGCTGGTGCCCGTGGTTGTCCGCGATTCGCAGGGCAAGGCCGTGGGCAATCTCACGAGGGACGATTTCCAGCTCTTCGACAGAGGCAAGCTCCAGGAGATCAAACAATTCCAGATGGAGACGCCGGGCCAGCACGTCGCGCTGGAGAAACCGGCGGAGGGAGCCGAAGAAAACGGGGTGAGCGAGGACCAGGTGGGCGCGCTGCAAAAACATGCGCCCATGGTGATCCCGGACCGCTTTGTCGCGCTGGTGTTCGACGACTATCACCTGAAGATGGGCGGCATGGACAACTTCAGCCAGGGCTACCTGACATGGGCCCGCGACGCCGCGCGGCGCTACGTCGCCACGCTGAAGCCCGCGGACCGGGTGGCCATTCTCACCACCACCGGGGAGACCGCGCTCGATTTCACCAGCGATCGCGCAAAGCTGGAGCAGGCGCTGCTCAAGCTCCACGGCAGCCAGGATGTTAAGCCGACAGGCTTCCCCTCCAGCCTGTTCCCAGCAGGCCAGGCGAGCGCGCCGGTTTTCGACCAAACCAATCGCACCGACGAGTGGGAGGGGCGGCGCTCGATGGACGAGCTGGCGGCCATCGTGAAGCGGATGTCCGTGGAGCCGGGACAACGCACCATGGTTTTCCTCTCGCCCGGCTTCCAGCTCCGAAGCGGCCCGAACTGGGACCTGCTGCCGGACACCATGAACCTGATCGACCACTCCATCCAGGCCGGCGTGGTGATCAACACACTGAACGTGCGCGGCCTCGAACCGGGCGGCAACGGCCCGGACGAGCTCCTGTTCCGCCTGGCCGACGGGACCGGCGGCACCTATGTTCGCGACCGCAACGACTACGATTCGGCGCTGCACCAACTGGCCGACGCGCCGGCGTATCGCTACGTCCTGGGATTCTCGCCCGAGAACCTCAAGCAGGATGGCACCCTGCATGAGCTGAAGGTCAGGCTGACCGACAAGCACGGGCTTGACGTGCAGGCCCGCCGCGCATATTGGGATGCGAAGCCGGGGAAGGAAACGGTAGCGGCCGCCAGCTTGAAGGGCAAGGCCACGCCGGAGGTGCTGCGAGAGAGCGCGGCGGAGGAAAAGGAAGTGGCCGCCACGCTGGGCATCGCACAGCCCGCGGGAGCCCCGCCCGCAGGGCCGCTGGTGGCGAAGGCGGAGCTGCCCAGCCTGGTGGCGCCCGGTCCGTCCGCCGCGGCAAACGCGCCGGAGATGACTTCACACGACCAGACGGTGTTCCAGGCCAAAGTGAATCTGGTGATGGTCCCGGTGGTGGTGCGCGACGCGCACGGCCAGGCAGTGGGCAACCTGACCAAGGACAATTTCCAGCTCTTCGACAAAGGCAAGCGGCAGGAAATCACCAAATTCACCGTGGAGAAGACCGGCAGCCAGGCGCCGGCCGCAAAGCCCGCTGCGGGCATGAACCCCGAAAACGGTGGGGAGGAGAAACCGGCGGAGCAGCCGGTGGCAGCTCCCAACAACTTCGTCGCCTACCTCTTCGACGACGTTCACCTGAAATTCGGAGATCTCGCGCAAGTGCGCGATGCCGCCGGGCGGAACATCGATACGCTGCAGGCCACCGACCGGGCGGCGATCTTCACCACCTCGGGCCAGGGCGCGCTCGATTTCACCGACGACCGCGCGAAACTGCACGCCGCACTGCTGAAGTTGAAGCCACGCTCCATCACCGGGTCGGGAACGCAGGAGTGCCCGGACGTGAGCTATTACATGGGCGACCTGATCGCAAACAAGAACGACGGCCAGGCGTTACAGGTGGCCACCACGGAGACGATGATTTGCATGAGTCTGCCTCCGCAGGCGGTTTCCGAGGCGCAGGGCATCGCCAGAGCGGCCGCGCAACGGGCCGTCTCGAACGGCGAGCACGAGAGCCACGTTGCGCTGACCACGCTCAGGGATGCCGTCCGCAGGCTCTCCATGGCGCCAGGCCAGCGGAACCTCATCCTCGTTTCCCCGGGATTCCTGACGTTGGAAGTTCTCCTGCCAGAGGAGCTCGACATTGTGGATCTCGCCATCCGCTCCAACGTGCGGGTCAGTTCGCTGGACGCGCGCGGCTTGTATGTACTCAACCCCGCCGGCGACATCGACCAGCGGCAGATTGACCCGAACGTCACCCGAATGAAGGCGCAGTATGCGCAGTCGGCGGCGACTATGGGTGCGGACGTGATGGCGGAAATGGCCTCCGGAACCGGCGGAACCTTCATTCAGAACACCAACGATTTCGACGGCGGCTTCCGGCGGCTGGCCACGGCGCCCGAATACATCTACATGATCGGCTTCGCGCCGGACAACCTCAAGCCCGACGGCAGCTTCCACGCCCTGAAGGTGAAGCTGAGCTCCGGGGAAAAACTGAGCCTGCAGGCGCGGCACGGGTACTTCGCTCCCCGGCGCGCGGAGAGCGAACTGGCGGCGGCCAGGGAAGCCATCGACAGCGCGGTCTTCTCCCGGGAAGAGATCCACGAGCTGCCGGTGGAGCTGCATACCCAGTTCTTCAAGAGCAGCGACACGGAGGCGAAGCTGAAAGTGCTGGCCAGCGTAGACCTGAAGATGTTGCAATTCCGCAAGGACGAGGGGCGCAACCGGAACGATTTGACGG
>CAYVPZ010000477.1:0-4444 GCA_964453955.1 uncultured Solibacteraceae bacterium
GGCGTGGATGTGCTGACCAGCGCAGGCTGGCGGCATTACAGCCAGCCCGACGGTTTGGTGTGGGACGATTGCAACAGCCGGGCCTTCCTGGCCGATGGCGACGGGAGCGTGTGGATCGGCACCAGCCGGGGGCTGTCCCGTTTTCGGCCGCAACGCCAGTGGCCGGCACAGCCTCCCGTGGTAACGCTGACCGACGCGCAGCTGGGAGAGAAGCCCGTGCCGCTGGACCAGGCCGTGACGGTCCCCTGGTCGCAGCGGTACCTCTACGTGAAGTTCACCGCTCCGACGTTCCTGAACCCGCGCGACCGGCTTTTCCTCTATCGCCTTTCCGGCATCGACACAGACTGGGTGCAGACCTCGCAATCGGAGGCCCGCTATGCCAATCTGCCGCCCGGGCAGTACAAGTTCGAGGTGACCGCTCGCAACGGGGCCGGCTTATGGAGCAGGGAAGCGGCCACGCTGTCGTTCACTATCGTGCCCCCGTGGTGGCAGACGTGGTGGTTCGAGAGCCTCGCCGTTGTGGCGGTTCTGGGGCTGGCCTGGGCTGTGTGGCGCTGGAGGGAGCGCAAGCTGAGGCGTGAGCGGGAGCATCTGGAGCGGGCCATTCGGGAGCGCACGCAGGAACTGGCCGAAGCCAAAGCCCGCGCCGAACGGGCCAACCTGGCCAAGGGCGAGTTTCTTGCCAACATGAGCCACGAAATTCGCACCCCCATGAACGGCGTTCTGGGTATGACTCGCCTGCTCCTCGACAGCGAACTGAACGCGGAACAGCGCGAGTGGGCCGACTCGGCTGTTTTCTCCGCGGAGTCGCTGCTGACCGTGATCAATGACATACTGGACTTTTCCAAAATCGAGGCCGGCAAGATGACCTTGGTGCGGGAACCGTTCGATTTATACGCTACGGTTCTGGATGCGGTCAACATGCTCCGTCCGCACGCCACACAAAAGGGTCTGGACGTGGTTCTCGAATATGAACCGGGCCAGCGGATGGTGGTGGGCGATCCGGTGCGCGTCCGGCAGATTGTGCTGAACTATGTCAGCAACGCCGTGAAATTCTGCGACCGGGGAGAAGTGCAGGTGAAGGTGGAGTGCGCCACCACCGGCCAAAGCATCCCCGAGTGGACGATATCGGTCCGCGACACGGGGATGGGGATCCCTCATCACGTGCAGGCCGCGCTGTTCCACAAGTTCGTCCAGGCCGATCCCTCCTGCGCGCGCAAGCATGGGGGCACTGGCCTTGGTCTGGCCATCTGTAAGCAACTAGCGGAGCTGATGGGCGGCGCCGTGGGTGTCGAAAGCGAGCCCGGCCTGGGATCCACCTTCCACGTTCGCCTTCCGCTGCCGCCCGCCGCCGAGACGGAGCAGGCCGGCGCGCGTCCGGCGAAGATACGGGAGCGGAGGCCGGCAGAGCCGGGGGCCGATTCCGAGACGCGATGGCTGGTGCTGCTGGCCGACGACAATCGGGTGAATCTGAAGCTGGCCACGCACCTGCTTCGGCGCCTTGGCTGTGAGGTGGACGTGGCGCAGGATGGGCTGGAGACGTTGCGGCTCTGGAAGCAGCGCCCGTACGACGCGGTTTTCATGGATTGCCAGATGCCCGATATGGACGGCTACGAGACTACCGCGCGAATCCGCCAGGAAGGCGGCCGCGGCGCGGATCTCCCCATCATTGCCATCACCGCGCACTCCATGGCCGGAGATCGCGAACGCTGCCTCGACGCCGGCATGAACGACTATGTCAGCAAACCGCTCAATGTGAGCGACCTGGAGCGGGTGCTGGATACGTGGGTTGTGGGCGTGAAGGCGTGAATCAGCTCCCCGGGCCCCTGTGTTATTCTGGCTGGAGTAGTTTCGTCACGCCAGTTTCTCCCCGGGGCCGGTAGCTCAGGTGGTTAGAGCATCTGCCTTTTAAGCAGAGGGTCGCGGGTTCGAGTCCCGCCCGGCTCACCAAGTTTACTTCCTTGTTTGCCATAAGTTAAGGCCCTCTCCTATCTTGTGTACCTCTGGCGTACCCCTCGTTGCAACTGGAACATGGCTCAGCCGGGTGCCACCGGCGCGGTTTCGAGCCCGGCCCACTCGGGCCGCTTTCGTAGCACACTACGGTCTTCCCCCTATTGGGGACCTCATCAGATCTCCCGACCTTCTTGTTTAAGGGCCAATCAACGGGCCGAGGGTTCCATCGCGTTGGGCCAAAAATCGGCCGTGTTGGTCGTGTGGAAACAAGGAGCTCAATTCCAGTGCAACTTTCAGGGTTAAGAACCGCAAGAGGATTCTCGCTGTTCGGCCTAATCGTGACATGCGCAGTGTCGATCCCAGCGAGTGGGCAGCTTGAATCCTCGCCCACCACGTCGATCACCACCGAACCCGCCGGGGGTGCACCGATTCCAGCGAGTGGTCAGGTTGGAGCCCAGCCGAAAATCTTTGTCGCTCCTCAGGACGGATTCGAGTCCTATATCTCGGCCGCGATTATCAAGAAGCATGTCCCCGCGGTTGTGACGCAGGATCAAAAACAAGCCCAGTTCTTACTCACCAGCGCGGTTCTGGCCAAAGAGGAGAGCACCGGCTCGAAAGTCGCGCGTTGCCTTTTCGCTTACTGTGCGGGGGCGCAAGGGACCCAAACGGCGACCGTACAATTGGTGAACGCTCGCACCCACGAGGTTGCTTGGGCCTACAATGTTCGCAAGGCCTCGGCAACGGCTTATCAAAGCAGTGCTGAAGCGATTGCCAAGCACCTCAAGCAGTACCTTGAGCAGCATCCTCAGTAGCGAGAGCTGAGGCGTTGTCTGGAGGTAGAAATGAAGACACCAACGATCACGGTGATCGCATTGGCATTGATGGGATGCGCTATAGCGCAGGACGTCCCGCCGCTGCCCCCGCTGCGAGGTGACGCGGCCAGCCTGAAGGACACCATGAAGTTCATCCAGAACAAGCTCCCCGGTAGGGTCAATTACGCCGTCTACGGGCATGACAACCTGACTGGGGCGGACGCCCCAATCAACAAACGGACCATGGATCTGAGTAATGTATCTGCAGGTGCCGACAGTTGCTCCATCAGTTTCCACTTTCGATTTGACAACGGAAGGGGTTTCATTGAGGATCGCTACCAGGATGTCTCTCTTGGACTGGTTCACGAGGTTACTGTGACGCAAATGGACCAGTTCATAGGGCAGGAGAACGCCAAAGCCAGCCACCCGGAAGTGAGTGTGAAAGTCGATCCTGCGGTATTCCTGGTCAGGCTCAAGTCCCCTCGCGACGGGTTTATGTTCAATTTCTATGACGAAGAGTTAGCGGATCGCGTGGCAAAGGCCCTGCAGCACGCCATGATGCTCTGCGGCGGCGGGACTCAGGAACCGTTCTGACCGCAAGAGCGAGCGCCCCCAGCGCAGTTCGGCGGAAGACCGATAAGTGAAACACGCTGTCATCGATCGTCAGTTTACGGCGAGCATCGGTTCGAGGAGTGCCGACGCCCCCTTTGTCTCCGCAAGCACTACCCGGTCTGCGGCCCAGCTCCGCTCCAGGTCCGCCTCGAGTTGCTCTTGCCGGCCGCGGATCCATGGGGAATAGTGACGCTCGGTCACGCGAATGCTGCTGTGTCCGAGGAGTATGGAAACGCGATCGAGCGGCGTGCCCGCCATGAGGAGTTCGACCGCGAACGTATCGCGGAATCGATGCGGGTGGCCGTCTCCGATGCCGGCGAGAATGAACAGCTTCCGCAAGCTGCGGCGCCAGTTCCCCGCGACCGTGTCAACCGCGCCCTGCCCAGTCCAGAAGAAATAGCTTTCGGTTACTGGTGGCATCGAGTTCAACGCTTCCACCACGAACGGCGGCAGCCTCACGTTCACCGGCACGCCCGTTTTCTGTGTGTACAGGAACACCCGGTCACCGCAGAGCCGGTCGACGGGACATCTAACGGCATCGCCGATACGCATTCCCGAATAGCGCAGAAACAGGATCAGGCAGCGTAATCGGATGGCATTGATTCCGCCCGTGTTGCCGTAGTTGTCCGGGTAGCGCTGGCAAGCAGCCAGCATATCGATCATCTGTTGTTGATCGAAGGGTAAAGTTGGTGGGTTGGACACCTTCGGGTTGCCCAGCCTTTTTGCGGGATTCTCCGTGATCCATCCGGCTTCCTGGGCGAATCGCAGAAACGCCCGAAGTCGTTCGAGCTTCTTGAGGGCCGAAATGCCGGAGTCTTGCCACGACTGCCGAAACGTCCGCGCTTCGGTCAGATCGAACTCCTTCAGAAACCGCATTCCCCGCGATGCGAAGAACTCCTGAAGCTGCCGGAACAGGACGCCGTACTTCTTCCTGGTTGCCGGCGCCAGGCTGCGCGCTTCCGCGTCCGCGGCAAACCGCTCACAGGCCTCCTGCACCGTGATCGCTTGCTCGATCCTGGCGGGCTGGCTGCCTTCCGCCTCCCAGTCTCGGGCAATCTGCTGCGCCT
>CAYVPZ010000478.1:0-4443 GCA_964453955.1 uncultured Solibacteraceae bacterium
GGTCACGGTGAGCGTGACGCCGCTCGAAACGATGGCGCCCAGCGTCGCCGTGATCACCGAGCCGCCGGCGGCCAGCGCTTTGGCCGCTCCGTTGTTCCCGATGGTGGCTGTCGCCGGGGTCGCGGATTTCCACGTCACGCTGCCGGTCAGATCCTGGGAAGTTCCGTCGGAATAGACCCCCTGGGCCGCAAACTGCTGGGTCAGGCCGGCCGCAATCGACGGGGCCGCGGGGGTCACCACGATGGACGTAAGCGTCGCGGTGGTGATGGTGAGCGTGGCTTTCCCCGATACCGCACCCGAAGTGGCCGTCATCACCGCCGATCCCGCGGCCACGGCCGTCGCCAGGCCGGTGCCGTTAATGGTGGCCACGCCATTGTTGGACGAACTCCAGCCGATGGTGGCCGGAGGTCCGGTGGTCCCATCCGAATAAGTACCCGTGGCCGTGAACTGTTCAGTTCCGGCGGGTTGAATCCAGGGGGCGTTGGCCGGCGTCACCGCGATGGAGACGAGCACCGCCGCGCCCACCGTCAGCGTGGTGTTCCCGGAGATGGCGCCCAGCGTGGCGCTAATCACCGACGTTCCTACACCGGTTGCCGTGGCCAGGCCGCCGCTGCTGACGTTCGCCGTCGCTGGAGTGCCGGAGTTCCAGCTCACGGTGCTGGTCAGATTCTGCGAGGTTCCATCGGAATAACTGCCGGTGGCCGTGAATTGTTCAGTCTGTCCCACGGCGATGGAAGGCGTCAGCGGGGCCACCGCGATTCCGGTGAGGATGGCCGCGCTCACCGTGATGGTCACATTCGCGGACACCGCGCCCACCGTGGCCGAGACAATCGAAACGCCCGGCGCGAGCGCGGTGGCAAGGCCACTGGTGGTGACCGTCAGCGCGGCCGGGGAACCGGAGATCCACGTCAGGCTGGCGCTGGTGGTCAAATCCTGCGTGCTGCCGTCGGAATATGTGCCCGTCGCTTTGAGTTGCTGGGTCTGGCCCACCTGCAGCCAGGGCAGGCTGGCCGGCGTCAGCGCGATACTCTGCAAAACCGCCGTCCCCACCGTGAGCGTGGTGCTGCCCGAGACCGCGCCGGCGGTGGCGGTAATCGCCGCCGTGGCCAGCCCGATTCCGGCCGCGCGCGCGGTAGCGCAGGGCACGGGGCTCGAATTCGGGGCCGCCGGCAGGCTTCCATCCCAGACCAGGCGGACGATATAAGCCTGCTGGCCGCCATTGGCGAAGAACTGGTTCACGGCATAGCCCAGCGCGCTGCGCGAGTCCAGCCCGCCGAATTGTGTCTGGAAGTCCGACCAGCTTTGGACCAGCGTGGCCTGACCGGTGGGTCCCTGGTCCGCCCAGCCGACGAAAGCGGCGATGGAGGTGGCCACCCCGGTGATGGTGTGAACGCCGCTGGGCAATTCCTCGATGTACACACCTGGATAGGTGAACGTTGCGGACATGATTCCTCCTTGACCCGGAATTCGGCGGGGACTCCGTTCCGAGGGTCCGCCTCCAGAGCGGACTTTCGAGTATAGCCCGATTTTTGCCTATTTCAACCTCAGAGTTTTGCTTCGTTTTCAAATTCACAAAAGAATAACACCTCAGAACGCTCCAGGGTTTTTCCCAGCCGAACATTTCGGGCGGCGAACCGTAGTCCGATTCACACGCGCGGGTTTCCACTGCGCTGGATGCTGAAGATCTGCTAGGCTGGTTGACTGCCTGAGGAAGGGGGCTCCATCGTGTTCACGTTTGAGCGGAACGCGGGCCGGTCCGCGGCGAAGAGTCCTTCACCGGCGCCCGCGGTGAACCCGGCCGGGTCCCGGCAGAACGCCGGCGCGCACGGCCCGGTGGACGATCCACGGTTCTCTTTCGCCGATATCCCGGTCATGCCGCCAGGCGCCCGCGATACCGCCGCCATCCGCGCAGCCGCCAGACTCGGCACCAGCGGGCCGGGCAGGACCCTGCCGCACCTTGACCCGATTCAGCGATCGTTCGGGCGCCATCTGGTGGGAATGACCAGGGCGCACACCGATGCGAACGCGACGGCGGGCTCGCGCGCGATGGGCGCGGAAGCGTTTGCCTCGGGTGACCGCGTGGCCTTCGCCGGTATGCCCAGCCTCCGCCGGGCGGCGCACGAGGCGGCGCACGTGGTGCAGCAACGCGGGGGCGTGCATCTGGCGGGCGGCGTCGGGCGCGCCGGAGACCGCCACGAAGGGCACGCCGAGGCGGTGGCCGATCGGGTGGTGCACGGCAGGTCGAGTGAGCCGCTTCTGGATCAATACGCCGGCCACGCGCCGCTGCACACTCCGCCCGGCGAGCGCGTGCAAAGAGACGAGACCCGGCCCGCGACGTCGAAGAACGCCGAGTGGAGCGGTCAGCAATCGGGGCCGCTCGCGCTTGCCGGAACGAAGTTCGTCAGCGATCCGTACGACCACACCGTGGTGGTGGTCAATCCGGACGGGACCGGCATGCAGTACACCTACGAGATTGTGCCCACCGAGGATGGCGCGCGCGAGCGGCTGGTGCCCAAGGGCAAGGACCTCGGGGAGCCTCTGTCGAAGCTGCGGGTTGCGGCCCTGGTGCGAATGAACAAGGCGGGCGCGGGAGAGGCCCAGGAGACAGCGGAAGGCTCAGATACGCGACAGAAGACGGACAAGAAAGTCGGCGATGCCGCGCGGAAGAAATGGGACAAAGAGCACCCGGCGGAGGCCGCAGCCTACCACGCGCAGATGGCCGAGTACGACGCGAGAGTAGCCGCGCTGCCGGCGGAAAAGAAGAAACCGCCGCCCCCGCCGCCGCCCGCGCCCAAAGGGTATCCGACCAACAAGAAGACCACCCTCTGCACGGCGTGGCCCGGCGAGGTGTTCCACAAAGCCGGAGGCGACGCAAAGCAGTCGTTCCCGTTCACTCCGCCCAAGGATTTCAAGAGCTGGCGTACTTTGGAAAAGGCTCCCGAGGGACCCAAACCTGGTGACATCTACTATCTCTGGGACACCGATCTGAATCGAGCCGCGCACATGGGGGTCTTCAAATCGGCGGCCCCGATAGCGGGCCATCCGGACCTGATGCGCTGGGTGGTCACCGACGGCGGGCAGGGAGACTACACGGGGATTCAGCAGGTAAACGAGCGCAGCCGCACGTTCAACAAAAAGACCGGGATGTTCCAGAGCAACCTGGCCGACTCCGGTCAGGCGAAGGGCAACCGCAGGCTGGAGGGCTGGATCGACATCGACGCACAGCAGGCTGAGGAATAGCCGGGTTGGGTTCAGCCAGGCATGGTAAGCCGCCCGCCACCGAGCGGAACGATGTCCAGCCGTTGCAGCGGGATGTGCGACGGCTTCCCGAGCCGCATCCTCAGGACGCTCGCCTGTGAGTTGGACCCGGTTTGGCGACACCGGTTAACCGCAGCCGGTTACGCCCGGCGGCTTCCCGCAAAAGGATATCGCGAGCGATCTGGCTCCCCTCAACAGATCACCGCTGAGGTCGGACTCATGCAGACGCTGCTGGATTACGATCTTATGGCCTCGGGAAAGGTCGTTGAGACGGGTGCTCATCGAGCCATTCCACCAGTCAACCGCGCGGATTCGCTCCGCATCCGATTCGGCCTGGTCCACGCTGTGCGGGTCATCTACCACCACGTAGTCGCCGCGTTCCCCGGTCCCGGCGGACATCGGCACCACCACGCGATAACCCGTTCGGTCGTTCTCGAAGCGGTGTTTCTGATTTTGATCCTCGGACAGCTGGTAGCGGTCGCCCCACCGTTGCTGGTACCAGGCAGACTCGATCAGGCGGCGGCATTTGACGCTGTCCCGCGTGGCTAAAGGCTCCCGGTAGCTGCTGAACAACCAGCGTAACTCCGGATGGTCAATCCAGTTCCACGCCGGCCAAAAGACCGCGATCAGCAGTGATTTTGCGTGCCCCGGCGGAACGTTGATAATGAGGTTCGCGATGCGACCCTCGCTGACCGCTTGTAAGTGAGAACAGATCGCATCGATGTGTAAACCGTCGACGAATTCGGTCTCAGGTTCCAGAGTCGGCCACGCCTGTATCACGAACTGCTTCAGGCTGCGTCTGGCTTTCTCCGCTTTCAATCGCCGCATCTGAAGATGTGGCTCTGTCAATAAGGTCTTCCAGTTGCTCAATGTCTGCATCGCTGAGTCGAATGAGTCAATGCTTGTTTCATGTTCGTCCTCATGAGTTACTTTGATCCGTTGTGCGTCCGGCGCCAGTCTCTGGAGGAGCGCCTGAACCGCCCACGGCTCGCGTGCGCGCGCGCAAGTCCACAGCAGTGTTGCCGCCTCCAGCGGCGCACCCTGCTCGATCAGGGCAGTAAAGAAAGCCTCCTCGAATTTCAGGCAGCTGCGCACTATGCCGGACGGATTGCCGGACTGACCGGATTGCCAGCGGTGCGGATTGCCGGGCTTGAACCTGGTTTCCGGATTGCCGGACTGCCCGGG
>CAYVPZ010000479.1:0-4439 GCA_964453955.1 uncultured Solibacteraceae bacterium
CGGTCGTAATCGAAGAAGGTGGCCCCGGTGTGCAGGCGGGTGCCGAAGTCCATGCCGTCCACGTGGGCCTTCTCGGTCACGTCGGTGAACGTGCCGTCGCCGTTGTTGTGATACAGCACGTTCTTTCCGTACTGGGTCACGTACAAATCGGGATGGCCGTCGTTGTCGTAGTCGCCCACCACGCAGCCCAGACCATACCCGGTGCCGGACACGCCGGCTTTATCGGTCACGTCCGTGAACGTGCCGTCGCCATTGTTGTGGTACAGGGCGTTGCGCGCCGCGAGGCCGCGCCCGTAAAGGTCCCGCGCCCCGACGAAGTAGATGTCCGGCCAGCCGTCGCCGTCGAAATCGGCCACGCACACCCCCGGCCCGGCCTCGTCCCTGATGTTGGCGACGCCCTTGTTCCCTTTCAGATGGACGAAGTGAATGCCCGCCTCGCGGGTGATGTCGTTGAAGCGCGGCGCCGAGTCGCTATCGGAACCGACCGCGGCCAGGGCGGCGGCAACAAGCGCTACCGCGACGATTGCACCGGTGGAAAGCAGGCGAAGTTTATGACGGGTCAACACCCCTACGCTCCGTGTATAACACAGCCCGCGGCTCCCTCCGTGCGCGGAACGATATAATCCATCTAACTGTGCAAACGGCGACGACATTGAAGCGTATTTGGCCGTCCATCGCGCTCGCTTTTTTCCCGCTCTGTGTCTGCTCTCAAACGCAGCCCGCGGCGTCCTGCCAGGCGCTTCCCTCGGCAAAACCGGAAGACGCCGGCGCGTTCGCGAACGCGGGCGCGGCACTGTTGCGCGAGCAGCGATTTGAAGATGCCGCGGAGTGCTACCACCGGTTGCTGGCCATCGCTCCAAATTCCTCCGACGCGCAACTCAACCTGGGCGCGGCGGAATTCGGAGGCGGACACTTCACTGACGCCATCGCAACTCTGCGTCCCCTGCTCATCCGCGAACCGGACAACGCGCCGGCGCGGAAGCTGCTGGCCCTGAGCTGCTTGGGCGCTCACCAGTACGCCGACGCCGCGAAGGCGCTGGATCTGGCTCTCGCCTCCGATCCGAAAAACAGCGAGCTCCGCCTCTATCTGGCCCAGAGCCTGCTCTGGTCCGCGCAACTCAACCGCGCGCTGGATGTACTCGAGCAACTGCGGCGCGACGAGCCCGACTCCGCCGAGTTGCGCGTGCTCACCGCCGAAGCCCTCCACCGGCTGGACCACCCCGAACAGGCCATCGACCTGCTGCGCGAAACCGCCCAGAAGTTCCCTTCCGAGCCGAGCATTCACTTCGACATCGGCTACATCTACTGGACCCTGCACAAGGACGACGAGGCGGAAAAGGAGCTCCAACTCGAGGTGGCCCAGTATCCGGCCAACGCGCACGCCTGGACGTTGCTCGGCGATGTCGAGATACGGCGCAATCAGACCGCGCAGGCGAGACCTTTTCTCGAAAAGGCGCTGGCCATCGATCCGGGCATTCACATTGAGCGGCTCGATCTCGGCATCGTATTCGCCGAGGACAAGCAGTACGATCGCGCCATTGCCGAGTTCAAGGAGGCCATCCGGCTGGACGACGCCAGACCCGACGCTCATTTGCAGCTTGCGCGCGTCTACCAGCAAACCGGAAAAATGGCCGAGGCCGAAGCGGAGATGGCCATCCTCAAGAAGCTCCGCGAGGAGGAACAGCACAGGGTCCTGCAGGGGGCCGCGCTGACGCTGGTCAATCGCGGCGATGAGCTGGCTAACGATGGGAAGAAAGACGAGGCCATGACCTCGTACCAGAAGGCTCGGGAGACCGATCCCGAGTGTGCTCCGGCGTACAGCCGCATCGGCACGCTGTTGGTGCAATCGGGGAAACTCGATGAGGCCGTCGCGCCGCTCCAGAAAGCCGTGGCGCTCAATCCCGACGACGCGCTGGCCCGCGACGACCTTGCCGGCGCGCTGGCGCTCAGCAACGGCCGCGCCGCGGAGGCGATCGCGTTTTGCGAAAAGGCCCTCGAAGCCAGCCCGGACGATGTCGCGCTGCACGTGAATCTCGCAATTGCGCTGAGCCGCGCCGGCAAACCGGACGAGGCCATCGAGCACCTGCGCAAGGCCGCTCAGTTGCGCCCCGGCGACGCCACGGTGCAGAATAACCTGGGCGCGGCGTTGCTGGGAAAAGGGAGCATCGACGAGGCAATCCCGCATCTCGAGAAAGCCGCGGAACTGGCGCCGCCTTCCGCCGAGGCGCAGTACAAGCTGGGCGAACTTTGCTATTCCCGCGGACAATCCGCGCGGGCGCTGGCCCATTGGCGCAAGGCTCTGACCATCGATCCGGACTACGCGCCGGCGCTGTTGCGAACGGTTCGGATTCTGGCCACCAGCCCGGATGCCGCTCTTCGCAACGGCGCGGAAGCCGCGGCGCTGAGCGAGCGCGTGCTGCGTTTGCCGAACGGCAAGGATCCGGCCGTTCTCGCGGTGGTGGCGGCGGCGTATGCCGAAGCGGGCCGTTTCCCGGAGGCGCTGCAAAGTGCGAAACGGGCGCTCGAGCTGGCCACCGAACGCGGAGATCAGGCGCTGGCCGCCGAGCTGAACGGCAGCATCAAGCTATACGAGTCGGGCAGGCCGCTGCGAGCCAGACAGTAGGGACACGCGGCGCCCGTCGCGCTTTTTTCTTGACATCCGCATTCTTTCGTACTAAATACTTAGTATGCGTCCTCGGAAACTCACCCTGACCGACCAGGAACTGGAAATCATGAAGACCGTCTGGGAGCTCAACCGCCCGGCCACGGTCCGCGACGTGTACGAGGCCCTGCTCGAACGCCGCAAAATCGCTTACACCACGGTGATGACCATGATGAACATCCTCGAAGCCAAGGGCTATCTGAAGAAACGCCAGCAGGACCGCGCTTACGTCTACAGTCCCGCCGAAGCGAAAAGCAAGGTCATCGGCGGCATGGTGCGCGAGTTCGTTAACCGCGTGTTCAACGGGTCGGCGCAGCCCCTGCTCATGCACCTGGTGGAGGACGAAGGGCTGACCGGCAAGGAACTGGCCGAGATTGCCCGCATGGCGAGGAAACAGAAATGACCGCCGACCTGCTGTGCCGCAATCTTCTCGCCTGGTCGGCGCAGATGGCGATTCTGATCGCGGCCGGAGGCGTGTTGTGTCTGGCATTCCGGCTGCAGCCGCCTCGCGTGAAGCTGATGTTCTGGCACTTCCTGCTGGCTGCTTCTCTTCTGCTGCCGCTCATTCCCGTGCGCGGACCGGGGGAAGCCGCTGCGCCCGCCCACGTCAGCGTCAGCACCGGTTCGATGGTCCCGATGATGCCCGAAACGGGCGGGCCGGTTCGATTCTCCCGAACCGGGATCGCACTCGGCGTGGCCGCTGCCGGCGTGATGCTTCGTTTTGGCTGGCTGGCCCTCGGGTTGTACCGCCTGCGCCGGTATCGTTACGGCTCACTGTACCTGTCCGGGCCCAGCGAGCCCGTGCGCACGACGATCCGCGAGCTCGGCGTTAGCGCCGGCTTCTATCTCAGCCACGATGTCAGTGGACCGGTCACGTTCGGCTTTCGTAATCCAACAGTCCTGCTGCCCGCCTCTTTCCCCGCGCTGAGCGTCGAAGCGCAACGGGCCATCGTCTGCCACGAACTGCTGCACCTGCGCCGCAACGACTGGCTGTTTACGCTGGCGGAGGAGGCGATTCGTGGATTGTTCTGGTTTCATCCGGCAATCTGGTGGTTGCTGGCGCAGATCCAACTTACTCGCGAACAGGCGGTGGATCGGGCCGTGATCGAGCACACCCAGGACCGCGCGCGCTACGTGGACGCTCTGCTGGCCGTCGCCAGCTCCCGGTTCCATGCCGACGTCGCGCCGGCCCCATTGTTCCTCAGAAAGCGCCACCTCGCGGCCAGGATGGCAGCCATCGTCAAAGGAGTACACGTGTCGAAACGCAGACTTATCGCTTCGCTGGCTGGAATCGGCGCGTTGTTGCCGGCTGCCGCCGCCATCGCGCTGTGGCAGTTCCCGCTGGTCGCCGCGCCCGAGGCATCGCCGGCTGACTCACCCGGTGTGGAGGTGCCCAGCACGGTACCGTTCATCCTTCTGCATCGCGCGCCGGTGTCGTACCCCGATGCCGCGCTTGCGGCAGGAGTGTTCGGTGACGTGGTGGCCAGCGTCACGGTGAACGACAAAGGCGAGGTGACCGACGCGCACGTGGTCAGCGGGCCGCTGCCGTTGCGCAAAGCCGTGCTCGATTCGGTCCTGCAATGGCACTTCGACCCGCACGTGACCTATCCGCCCGACCGATCATTCGAGATCGCGGTTCGCTTCCGCGCCGATGCGGCGCAGAACGCCGCGGCATCGGACGCGATGATGGCGAGGTTCCTGCCAGCGACCTTCGCGGTAAAGGGAATCGATGTGAGTTACGTCCCCGAAGCGCTGCGCGATAAAGCGGCGGCCCTGC
>CAYVPZ010000480.1:0-4431 GCA_964453955.1 uncultured Solibacteraceae bacterium
TCATGGCCATGAGCAATAAATTCGGGCATCTGCTTTTGACCACGGGGAACAAAAGCGAAATAGCCGTCGGCTATTGCACGCTCTACGGCGACATGTGCGGCGGCCTGGCGGTCATCAGCGACGTGCCCAAGACGCTGGTGTACGAGCTTTCGCGAGTGGCCAACCGCCGGCACAACCAGGCCATCCCGGAGAGCGTCTTCACCAAGCCGCCCTCGGCGGAGCTGCGGCCCGATCAGAAGGACTCGGATTCGCTGCCCGAGTACGGCGTGCTCGATCCGATTCTGAAGGCGTATGTGGAGGAGTACCGCTCGCCGCAGGATATCGCCGAGCTGACCGGCGCGCCGGTGGAGCTGGTGCGCGACATCATCAATAAGGTGGATCGCAACGAGTACAAGCGGCAGCAGGCCGCGCCGGGTTTGAAGGTGACCAGCAAGGCGTTCGGCATCGGGCGGCGGTTCCCCATCGCGCAGCGGTTCGCGGAGAAGTAGGGGCAGGCGGACACGCGGCGCCAAGGCTGCGTTCGCGTGCTGGACGTAGAATAGTTCGATGGCGAGAGATGACGAAAGCGCCGAAGAAGCCTGGCGGGCGGAGGTCCGGCGTCGTATCGAGCAGATCGACAGCGGAGCGGTGCGGATGATTCCGTGGGATGAGGCGCGACGGCGTCTCTACGAGGTGAAGCTCGCTGCTCTGCGCGCCGCTATTGATGAAGGCGACGCCAGCGGTGTTGCCGAAGGTGATGTCCTCGCACGCGTTCGCAGGACCCTCGAGCTTCCCCGGAAGCCGGGATAACCCATGTTCACTCTGTCGGAGGATCATATCAGGGCGCCGATCGAAGAGAGAAAAGCCATTCCTCCACAGTTATCTCCTTTGGGCGCCCTCACGAGGCGCAGCCATCATAAGCGCAAGGACTTCACCATCCCAGCGCCATCCGGGAACATGGTGTTCGTTAGAATATCGGTCGTTAACATGCTCGATTTTCCCGTGATACTCGGATACCGCTTGCCCCATCTTCACAGCGTGTTTCGGTTGCGTCGGTACAATGGCAAGTCGCACCATCACACGAACGTTCTGGAGAGAGAGACGTTCTACGACTTCCATATCCACACTGCCACGGAGAGATACCAGCGATCCGGCTTTAGTGAGGATCACTTCGCAACGAAGACCAATCGCTACCGCGATCTTCAAGGTGCGATTGACTTGCTTCTTGATGAATGTGGCTTCCGCTCTCCCATCGAGGAATCGCCGTTGTTCCGGGGGCAGATAATATGAATCCAGATCCCGTCACGCAGGATTTCAGGAATCGGGTCTGTGAGCAGATCGACCTTCAGCCGGAAGGACTAGACCGCTTTCGCGTCCTGACGCCTTTTCGGTTCGAAGACGGGGATCATTTCGGTATCGTATTGAAGCGCGACGGTGACGGCTGGATTATCACCGATGAGGCACACACCCTGATGCATCTGTCGTACTGGCTGGATGAAGCAGAACTCGAATCTGGCAACCGTCACGAGATCGTCCAAGGCTCACTTTCCAGTTTTTCCGTTGAGGACAGGGACGGAGAGTTCATTATCCCAGTCACGGACGACCGATACGGAGATGCGCTTTTCAATTTTGTGCAGGCGCTCTCGAAGGTCAGTGATGTTTCATTCCTGTCGCGGGAACGTGTGAGATCTACCTTCTTAGAGGATTTCAGGGCGTTCATTCAATCCCGTGTTCCCCCAGGGCGCCTGAGCCTTGATTGGACAGACCCTATTCATGATCTCAAGAAGCGCTATCCGGTGGACTACCGCGTCAATCAAATCGCCAGCCCACTTTTCATATACGCCCTACCGAGCGACGGCAAAGTCAAAGACGCGACCATCAACCTACGGACTTTCGAACGGTGGGGACTGAAGTTCCAATCGCTGGGCGTTTTTGAAGAACACGAACGGATTAATCGTAGGGCCGTCGCGAAATTCACGGACGTGTGTGACAAGACATTTTCAAGTCTTGACGAGAACAAAGACCGTATAGAACATCACCTCCGTCGGGTACTCGAGGCGGGGCATTGATGGAACCGGCACATCACGTCAACGCCTGCGAGACAACATCCATATGAAACGCATCTCCTTGATCCTCCTTCTTCTCTCGCTGCCAGCTTTGGCGCAGACGCCCAGCCCAACGGCCTCGCAGCCCGTGCGAGTGGCCATCGCCGGTCTCGTCCACGGCCATGTCGATGGATTTCTGAACGCGCTGAAGACGCATCCGGGCGTGCAGCTCGTCGGCGTCTGGGAACCCGATGGCGCTCTCGCGCGCAGCTACGCGGACCGCTTCGGCCTGGACGGCGGCCTGTTCTTCACGGATCTCGCAACCATGCTGGACAAGACCGCGCCGGAGGCTGTTTCGATTTTCACCAGCACCCGGGATCATCCATCGGTGGTCGAGGTCTGCGCGGGGCGCCATGTCCACGTGATGATGGAGAAGCCGCTCGCCGTGGACATGTCCGGCGCGCGCGCGATTCGCGACGCTGCGGCGCGCGGGCACATTCGCGTCATCGTGAATTATGAGACCACCTGGTACCCCAGCCACGCCGCCATTTGGGATTTCATGAAGGTGCGGCACGCCGCGGGCGACGTCCGCAAAATGGTGGCGATGGACGGCCATCAGGGGCCCAAAGAGATTGGCGTGGGCCCGGCGTTTCTGGGGTGGCTCACCGACCCCGTGCAGAATGGGGCGGGAGCGCTTTACGACTTCGGCTGCTACGGCGCGAATCTGATGACCTGGCTGATGGACAACCAGCCGCCGCTTGCCGTGACCGCCGTAACGCAGCAGCTCAAGCCGCAAATCTATCCGCACGTGGACGACGAGGCCACGGTGGTGCTGGAGTACCCGAAAGCGCAGGGGATCATCCAGGCATCGTGGAACTGGCCGATCGGACGCAAGGACTTCGAGGTTTATGCGGAGCGCGGGTACGCCATCGCGACCGGCGGTAACACGCTGCGAACCAGGCTGCAGGGGGCGCAGGAAGAGACGCCCACGCTTGCGCCGCTGCCAGCGGACGAGCGGGATTTCCTGGCGTACCTGACGGCCGTGGTCCGGGGAGGCGCGGAACCGACGGGGCTCTCTTCGCTGGAGAACAACATCGTCGTCACGCAAATCCTGGAAGCGGCGCGCGACTCGGTCCGAACCGGCAGGCGGGTGCCGCTGCGGTAGACGGCGCTATCCTGAGAAACGTGCGCTTCACCTACATATCCGCCATCCTTGTCATCGCTTTGACACTTTCGTCGCAAACCGTGCCGCGCGAGCAGGTGGGTCCGCAGCCCGATGGCAGTTTTCTATTGAACAGCGGCTGGCGTCTGCGGCCCGCCGGCACTCAGGTTCCGCTGGACACGTTCCCCATGTCCTCGGCGCTGTCGAAGGACGGGAAATACCTGGTGGTGCTGAACGGCGGGTACAATCCGCCCACCCTCAGCGTCATCGACACGACCGCGCAACGCGAGCTGGGCCGCACGCCGGTGCCCGACGCCTGGCTGGGGCTGACTTTCTCGCCGGACGGCCACACGCTGTGGGTGGGCGGCGGATCGCGCGCGGCCATTTTCGAGTTTGCCTTCGGCACGGACGGCTCGCTCAAGCCCGGCCGCACCTTCGCGCTTGTCGAGCACCCTGGCGACCAGGACTTCATCGGCGATGTGGCCACCTCTCCCGACGGCCGCCTGCTCTATGCCGCCGACATCTTTCACGATTCCGTGCTGGTGGTGAACCCGCAATCGGGCCGGGTCATCGACCGTTTCAAAACCGGACGGCGGCCCTATCGCATCCTCTTTCAACCCAGCGGCGAGTCGTTCTTCGTCACCAGTTGGGCCGACGGCACGCTGCAGCAGTTGAAGACCTCCACCGGTTCGGTGTTGAACACGGTGCGCCTCGGCGCGCACCCCACCGACATTGTCTGGAGCGACCGCAAGCCGGAGGCGGTGGAGGGCGACGACGAAGACGCGGAAGCGGCCCCGCCGTGGAGCGCCCGTCTGTTTGTGGCCGCGGCGAACACAAACAACGTGTACGTGCTGGGCGTGGGCGAGAGCGCCCTCACCAGCATTGAAACCATCAACGTGGCCATGACGCCGCGCCATCCGCTGGGCATGACGCCCTCGGCGCTGGCGCTGAGCCCGGACCAGAAGCGGCTCTACGTGGTGTGCTCGGACGCCAATGCGGTGGCCGTCGCCGATATCAGCGAACGGCACACGCACGTGGAAGGATTCGTGCCCGTGGGCTGGTATCCCACCGCCGCGCGCGTGCTGGCCAGCGGCACCCTGGCGGTCATCAACGCGAAGGGCATCCGCAGCTACGCGAACCCGCTGGGTCCCGACCCGAGGCTGAGCGGGCACCAGCAGTATGTCACGGGGCGAACCCAGTACGTCGCCCACATTCAGACCGGCACGGCATCGTTCATCGCACCCT
>CAYVPZ010000481.1:0-4419 GCA_964453955.1 uncultured Solibacteraceae bacterium
CTTCGGCCAGCTTGTTTTTCAGCCGCTCGATTTCGCGAACGGCCTGCGCGTTCTCGATGGCAATGGCGGCCTGGGCGGCCACCTGGGCGAGAAAATCGACGTCCTCGGGAGAGAAGGCGTTGTCGCGCACGCTGCCCAGATTCACCGTGCCCAGCACGCGGTTGCGGGTGACCAGCGGGATGCTGCAGCCGGAGCGCAGACCTTCGCTCTCCAGCGCGCGGGTGACTTCCGACGAATAGGAGCCGGCCGCGAACCGGATGGGCCGCCCGGTGCGGAAGGCCACGCCCGAAGGCGAACCTTCCATGGGGATGCGAACGTCCTGCTCGACGCGGGTGCTGCCCAGTTCGTTCTCGAGCGCGTGGATCACCAGATACGAGGCGCCCGGTTCGTGCAGCGCCAGGCTGGAGTATTCGTGCGGCACGATGTTGCGCAGGCACGCGGTGATGCTGGAGAACAGCTCGCCCAGCTCAAGCTGGGAAACCATGGCGTTGGTGATGTCGAGCAGGGCGCGCAGCCGGTCGCGCTCGCGCGCGAGAGCGGCGGCGTTGAGCGAGTTGTCCACGGCCACGGCCACCTGGGCGGCGACGCGGCCCATGAACTCCAGCTCGGCGGCGTCGATGTGGTGCGCCTTCAGATAACCGAAGCTCAATGCGCCGAGCTTGCGGTACGCGGTGGTCAGCGGAAGAAAGCAACTGGTGGCGATGCTGTTGGCGCGCAGGATCTCCATGACGGCGGGCCAGCGGGTTTCGTGGGGAACGTCGTCCACGATGAGGGGCTGCTGATGGGTGAGCACCCAGCCGGCGGGCGACTGGTCCACGGGCAGTTCGATGCGGGGCACGTCCGCGCGGGCGTCGGCGGCGAGCACGTGCAGGTGCATGCGGTCCTTCGCCGCGTCGTGCAGCACCAGGGACATGAAATCGAAGGGCAGGACCGAGCGAAGCTGGGGGGCGAGGCTGCGGAACAACGGCTCCAGATCGCGGTGTTGCAGGATGGTGCTGGACACTTCCAGAAGCGACTGCCAGGCTTCCGCGTTCATGCTGGAACCAGCATAGCGGGTTGAGGAAAGCGGAGACGGCCTGGGCCGGGCGCTTTGGCGCTTTGGCGAGTGGACTCCAGCACGCTGGCGCCTTTATCGGGAGTAATCAGGCTTTGTGTGATGCAATTCTCCGTCGATCAGGCATCTGGCGCGATCTGCCAACAAGACGCGCCCGCGGATGTGAAATCCCCGGCCTCGGCGTGGAAGAGACCGCGCTCTCTACACATATCCAAGGCCTATGGCTTTGGGCTTTTTCCTTGCCGAATGATGCCGTCGTAACGCGAATCACGGAGAACCGAGCCACAGTCGCGGAGGCACTGGGCCGGCATGAACCGGAACGGGCTGGTTCAGTCCTAAATAAAAACCCCAGGATTGCCGATATAAGAACTGCAAGTGCTAGTCTGGTCTGCGTTGTCCTGCTAAAGGTCACCGTGATGCTGCTTTCCCGCTTGGGCGTCTCGTCGCGATTCATACTTGTTCTGGTGATTGGGTCCGCTATTCAGGCGGGTATCTCCCTCGTGTCGCTGCAGATGCTCAAGCGGTCCATGCTCAGCGACCGCACCGCCGAAGTCAAACATCTGCTTGAAGCTGCATATTCGACGGTCGCCTTTTACCATGACCAGGCGGCCAAAGGACACATGACCGATGCGGCGGCGCGCGAAGCCGCAAGGAATGCTGTCCGCGCCATGCGCTACGACAACAATAACTACTACTTCATCTGGGCCATGGACGGCACTGGCATCGCCCACGGCTCTCACCCGGAGTGGGAAGGACACAACCTTCTCCGATCGCCCTACAAAGACAAGTTCCCCGTGGTCTCCTACATGGTGGCCAGACTGATCGAGGCGTGCCGAAGCGATCGAAAAGAGGGCGTCACCTCCTATCGCATAATGAAGCCCGGCGGGGACCAGCCCGCCGACAAGATCGCGTATACAAAGCTCTTCGAGCCCTGGGGCTGGTCCATCGGCACAGGCGCTTACGTAGATGACATCGACGCCACATTTCATTCCCAGGCCTTTTCGCTGCTCTGGGTATTCACTGCCCTCATCGCCCTGGCAGGAATCGTTACCTACCTGCTGGGACACGACCTCTCCGGCGCCATGGTCCGTCTCTCCGCAAGGGTAGCCAGCGTGGCCAAAGGGGAGTTGGACGGCCCTGTGCCGGAGGTCCATCGCCGCGATGAGGTCGGCATCATGGCCCGCGCCTTGCTTGTCCTGCGCGATAACAGCAAGGAAGCCCTGGAGCTCAGACTTGACCTTGGCCGGAAAGTTCACGAGCAGACAGCGACCATCCGCCAGAAGCTGGAAACAGAGGCCTCGCTGAAGAAGGCCGCCGAGGCGGCCAGCCGGGCCAAGAGCGAGTTCCTGGCAAACATGAGCCATGAAATCCGCACGCCGATGAACGGAATCCTGGGGATGACGGAGCTCTCGCTCGAAACCGAGTTGACGACCGAGCAGCGGGAGAATCTGGCGGCGGTGAAGTACTCCGCGGATGCCCTCCTGACGGTGATAAACGACGTTCTGGACTTCTCCAAAATCGAAGCGGGAAGACTCGATCTTGAATCAATCGAGTTCGATCTGGCGGACACGTTGGACGAATGCGTTCGCACCCTTGCGTTGAAGGCCCACGAAAAGAATCTGGAGCTGGTTTGCGAAATCGCCACGGACGTTCCCGAAGTGCTTTCCGGCGATCCCACACGGCTTCGTCAGATCCTGGTGAACCTGATCGCCAATGCAATCAAGTTCACTGAAAAGGGCGAGGTCGCGCTGGAAGTGACCACCGAGGCGGGTCAGGAACGGGCGATCATGCTGCACTTCGTGGTCCGCGATACCGGCATCGGCATTCCCGACGCGAAGAAAGGAGCGATCTTCGAGGCGTTCACCCAGGTGGACAGCTCGACCACGCGCAAGTATGGTGGCACCGGGCTGGGACTGACGATTTCGTCGCGTCTGGTGCGAGCGATGGGCGGACGCATCTGGGTGGAGAGCGAACTCGGTCAGGGCAGCCGATTCCACTTCACCGCGCACTTCGGCGTGAGCGACCGGAGGCGCGAAGACGCCGGTCCCGTCAATCAGCCCTGTCTGGGTGGCCAGCGCGTCCTGATCGTCGACGATAACGCGACGAATCGGCGAATCATGGCCCAGGCTGTGATCCGGTGGGGCATGATCCCGACCACCGCCTCCAGCGCGCTGGAGGCCCTTGACATTCTGGCCAGGGGGGCAGCGGGAGAGGCTCCGTTCCCGCTGGTTCTCAGCGACGTCCAGATGCCGGAAATGAATGGGTTCACTCTTCTGGAAAAGATCCGTGACCGCGCCGGTTCGGAAGGGCCGAGGGTGGTTCTGCTGACTTCCAGCGGACAGGGCGGCGCGCTGGGCCGCAGGCTGGGTGCGGCCGGATACCTTACCAAACCCGTACGGCAGTCGGACTTACGAGTTGCCATTCTCAAAGCGCTGGACACGAGGGTGGAGGCGGCCAGGATTCCTGTCCCCACCGCTCCCCCCGGCGGAGAATCACGACAACTGCGGGTTCTGGTGGCCGAGGACAATGCGGTGAACCAGCAACTGGCCCGCAGGCTTCTGGAAAAGCACGGACACACGGTCGTGCTGGTCGATAACGGTTACGACGCTGTGGCGACGATGAAAGCTCAGGATTTCGATCTCGTTCTCATGGATGTACAGATGCCGGGCATGGACGGTTTCGATGCCACGGCTGAGATTCGCCGGCTTGAAAAGACGGACGGGAAGCACCGGATGATTGTCGCCATGACCGCCCACGCCATGAAAGGCGACCGCGAACGCTGCCTCCAATATGGCATGGACGACTACATCGCCAAGCCCATACAGATACGGGAGTTGAACAAGATACTGGCACAGCTGGAGCGTGTCGAAACCGGCGAACAACTCCCGGCGGAGTGATCGTCTGCTGCGTGCTCCGGGAAGGATCTCACGCCAGGAATCGCGGCCCTGACATGCACGAGTACGGGCGGCCCACAATTGCGGCTTTGCCCCGGGTTGCGATGTCCAATCGCGTTCCTGAGTGACCTGAAGACAGCCCGCCGTCGAGAGCCCCAAACGGAACCCCGGACCCCACCGAGCTTCTCCTTCCCGGTCACGCCGCGGAAGGAGGAGCCAACACCGTCCCCGGCGACTTCAGCCTGCGGAAGAGCAGCCAGAAGCAGAGCAGCAAGTCGAAGGTCATCGGCGGCAACTCGTACCAGTTCGCCGAATGCATCACCCCAAATCTCGGATACAAGAGATAGGCAAAGCCGCAGAACCCCTCATAAACAGCGCTCAAAATGCCCCACCACGCCAGAGGCCGCGGAATGTATCGCGATTGAAACAGCACCCAGGCAAACAGCGCCGATCCCAGCCCGTTGAACACCA
>CAYVPZ010000482.1:0-2492 GCA_964453955.1 uncultured Solibacteraceae bacterium
GCATTACGGCGGCATCCCGCACGATATGCGCGTGCCCTGTATTGTGGGTGCGCTGGTGAGCGCGATCGTGGGCATTATCGTGATCGCTTTTTTGCTGGACTACCTGCGCCACCACTCGCTACGCGTGTTTGCATGGTACCGGATAGGGCTGGGCGTGCTGGTGATCGCGCTGACGCTGGCGGGCGTGGCTAAAGGGCTGGGATAGGACGCGCGGCGGCCGCCGCGTTGAGTCAGGAGCGCGGCGCGAAACTGTCCGCCAGTTCCTCCAGCGTGACCGCCGCCGTGCCCAGCTTGCCCACCACGATGCCGCTGGCCGCGTTGGCAATCTCGGCCGCTTCGGCAGGCGCGGCCCCGCCACTGAGCGCCGCCGTCAGCACCGCGATGGCCGTATCGCCCGCGCCCGAAACATCAAAGACCTCGCGCGCCCGCGTGGGCGTGTGATAGGGCGGCTTCCCATGCTCGAACAGCATCATGCCCTCCTCGCCCAGGGTGAGCAGCAGCAGCTCCGCGTTCCAGCGCTCGAGCAACTGTCGCCCCACCGCTTCGATGGCCGTGTCATCATCGCCGGCGCCCGCCGCCCGTAACGCCTCCGCCCGGTTCGGTTTGATCACCGTAACGTACCGCCATTCGACCGGATTGCCCGGGTTCGGATCCACCGCCAGAATCCTGTGGTGCTTCCGGGCCAGTGCGCAGAGCTGGTCGGCGATCTGCTGCGTGATGGCGCCTTTGCCGTAGTCGGCCACGAGGATGGCATCGGCGGCGGAGACCAGATCCTCGATGCCCTCGATGCTTTGTGCCAGCGCCGCACGCGGGCGTTCCCGATCCACCCGGACCACCTGCTGCTGCCGCGCGATGATGCGCGTCTTCACGATGGTGGACCATGCGGCGTCGCGGTGGACACTGGCGACATCGATGCCTGTTTCCGCCAGCAGGCCGAGAAGGCGCTCGGCTGCGGCGTCGTTGCCGGTAATGCCGGCCACGGCCACGCTTCCCGCGAACTCATGCAGGTTGCGGGCGACGTTCGCCGCCCCGCCCGGGAACCACGATTCGCCGGTCACGTGCACCACGGGCACGGGCGCCTCCGGCGAGATCCGGCTCACCCGGCCCCAGACAAACTCATCGAGCATCAGGTCCCCGACGACAACAAATCGTTTGGTCGCGACGGCTTCGAAAATGGCGCGGCAGCGCTGGCTGGTCACTTCTTCGATTATCGCGTCGCCGGCAGCCGCCGGGCGCAGACGGCCTCCGCGCAATCCAGATCGTGAGCGGAGTCGATATCGATGCTGTCCTCCGCGTTCATAACGAACGGCAGGACCGGCGGGAGAAAGAACGTCCGCCGGGCCAGGAAGTCCGGCACCGGACATACGTAGATTGCGCCGTTCTGGCGATATACCACCGGCAGCTTCTGTCGCGCGGCGTGCAGCTTGTCGGCGTCGAAGAGAGGCTGGAGCAGACCGTCCTGAACGCGCAGGCACTTGAACGGGTGGTGCTCGGCCACGGTGACGCTCATGGCCGACAGCGTAGCGGAGGCGAGCAAGGCCCCGATACAATCGTCGATGTGGTGATGCGTCCGCAACGGCGACGTCGGCTGAAGCAGGACGAAATAGTCGGGTGTGCCGCTCCGGCTGGCCAGTGCATCGAGCGCATGAAGACAAACGTCTTCGGAGGATGTCTCGTCTCCCGCAAGAGCGAGCGGACGCTCTATGACGGTGGCTCCACAGGCCGATGCGATCGAGCTGATTTCGGGGTCTTCGGTGGAAACGAAGCAGCCCCGAATGCAGCGGCTTCGAAGCGCTGCCTCAATTGAATAGCAGATTAGTGGCTTACCAGCCAATGGCCGAACGTTCTTGCGCGGGAGCCCTTTCGAGCCGCCCCGCGCCGGGATTAATGCGTCAATTACTGGCATAACGCGCGGCGCACCCGGGAGCCCGCGCCACTCGGTTACTACTCTACATGCAAAGAGTCGTCGTTTGCATGCTTCATGGTTCTGGATTTGCATGCCGCCAGCCGCAAGCGCGACAATATGTTTGAAACTTCAATTAAAGCGTCCGGAGGTTGTCGTGTTGCACTTCCGATTTCCAGTTGCTCTGTCCGTGCTTCTCGTGTCAGTGGGAATCCACGGGCAGGAAGGGCCGGGCCCGCTTCCTGTCACGCGGGTCGTTCTTTACAAGAACGGCGTGGGATACTTCGAGCACCTGGGCCACGTTCGGAACGACGAGAAGGTAACGATTCCTTTCACCTCAGGGCAGCTCAACGATGTCCTCAAGTCCCTCACCGTCCTCGACCTCAACGGCGGCCGGATCGGAGGCGTTTCGTACGATTCGTCGGCTCCCGTGGAAAAGCAGTTCGACGACGTGCGCCAGGTTGCGGAGCGATGCACCGACAGTGAGCGCGTCGGGGCCATAGATCTTGCGTTTCAACTCGAGCGCTTTGCGATTGTCCGCTTCTGCCGCCGTGAGGTTGCCCAACGCCATATACAGTGCGGCGCGATT
>CAYVPZ010000482.1:2502-4416 GCA_964453955.1 uncultured Solibacteraceae bacterium
GACGACGTGCGCCTTTCCCTGAGTGATACCGCTTCGCTCACCGATTTCCTTCGGGCCCTTCGCGGAGCCCATCTCGAAGTCAGAAGCGGCTCCACCGTCATCACCGGCCGCCTGCTCAGCATCGAGCGAAAGACGCGCACCGGCGGCGGAACAACGCTCGAGGTCGACTATGTCTCGCTCATTACCGACGGCGGCGACGTTCGGACCACGGAGCTGGCGTCCGGCTACTCGGTCCGCCTTCTCGATCCGGGCCTGCCAGGCAAAGTCGATCAGTTCCTCGACCTTCTTTCGGCGGCTCGTGAACCCGATGTGCGGCGGCTGGTCATCTCGGCCGAGGGCTCGGGTGACCGTTCGCTGTTCATCAGCTACATCAGCGAGGTCCCAGTCTGGAAGTCCACCTACCGCATAATCCTTGGATCGAACGCGGGCTCGGCGCCGCTGCTGCAGGGCTGGGCCATTGTGGATAACACGGTCGGCCAGGATTGGGAGAACGTCCAGTTGTCGCTGGTCGCGGGCGCGCCGCAGTCCTTCATCCAGAACCTCTCGCAGCCCTATTACGCGCGCGGCCTGTTGTGCCGCTGCCCGAGAGCGTCGCCATGTCTCCGCAGACTTTCGAAGCCGCGCTGATACCCGGCCGGTCGCCGTTGAGCGGTGCGGTGACGGACGCCTCTGGTGCGGTGGTCCCCAACGCCATTGTGAAGGCGTTCGATGTGGCTGGGAATCTGGCCGGCGAGACCACCACCAATACGTCCGGCCTCTATGAGTTTCAGACGCTGCCGGAGGGCCCGCTGCGACTGGAGATCAATGCTCCCGGCTTCAACCCCGTCACCATTACGGGCGTGGTCGCATCGCTGGCGAAACCGGCGCGGCAGGATGCGACGCTTCAGGTCGGCAGTTCCGCCGAAACCGTGTCCGTGACGGCCGCCGCCTCGACGGCTGTGCCGACCGACACGGGACAGGCCGCAAGCTCGCGCTCGGCCGGCAGTGGGCGTGCGCTCGGCAGCGGCGCGGGACTGGGTGGCTCGGCCCGAAAGGGCGTGGGGCCAGGTAGCGGCGGTGGTGTCGGCCCTGGGTCGTACCGCATCGACACGCTACGCGCTCAGGCCGAGTCCGCCGCCCTCGCGCAGGGACTTGGTGATCTGTTCGAATACAAACTCAAAGAGCCAATCACCATCCGCAAGAACCGGTCAGCGCTGGTGCCCATCGTGAATTCACCGATGGGTGTCGAGAAGGTTTCCATCTTCAACGAGGCGTCCGGGCTGCCGCGTCCGCAGCGCGCCCTGTGGCTCAACAATTCAACCGGGCTCACGCTCGATGGTGGAAGCTTCAGTGTCTTCGAGGAGGAGACGTTCGCCGGCGAGGGTATCTTCGATCCGATCCGCCCCGGAGAAAAACGGCTTGTCTCCTACGCCACCGACCTCGGCCTGACGGCGAGTTCCACCGGTGGCAACGAGGCCCAGTCCGTGTCGCGAGTGCGCATCGACCACGGCATCATGACCCAGGAAAGCGGGATTCGCGAAACCCGCACCTACACGTTTCGAAATGAGGACACATCTCCCCGAACCGTGATCGTCGAACATCCGGTGCGCCCCGGTTACGAATTGCGCGGCGAGACGCGGCCGGTGGAAACAACCTCGGCGTGGATGCGATTCCGCCTGCAGGCGGAGCCGAAGCAGACGGCGAGCCTGATAGTGGATGAGGCGCGGCCCATACAGACGACGTTCGCGCTAACGAACCTCACCAGCGATCAGGTGGCCTTGTTTGTCCGCCAGCGCTCCGTGGACGCAACCGTGGAGGCGGCACTTCGGCGCATTCTGCAGCAGAAGGAAGTGGTGGACGGTCTGGACAAGCAGAAGAGCGCGCGGGACGATGAAACAGAGAAGATCTTCGACGATCAACAACGGCTCCGGGAAA
>CAYVPZ010000483.1:0-4398 GCA_964453955.1 uncultured Solibacteraceae bacterium
TGGCGATGAGGATCTTACGAAACATGCTCAGTCAGCGCGGGCGTGCCGGTCAACGCGGACGTACTCCGAACAGCGCCTCGCCGTACTCCACCGGCCTGCCGTTTTCGGTCAGCTTGCTCATGAGCGTGCCCGCCACCTCCGCCTCGATCTCATTCATGAGTTTCATGGATTCGATGATGCAGAGAACCTGACCGGGCTCGATCGGGTCTCCCACATTGACGAACGGCGGGCTCCCCGGCGCGGGTGCGTCATAGTAAGTGCCCACGATGGGAGACTTCACCAGAATCGTGTCGGCTGCGGCAGCGACTGCAGCGCCGGCCGATGTTCCCACTTCGCCATGCCCCGCATTGATCTGGGGAACAACCGGGTGCGGCGCGATGTGTGGCGCGGCCTCGGACGGCAGCGACACCGGCGCCATCACCTGCGGCACCACAACGTCGGTGGTGGTTCCAAAGGTGCGCCGGATGCGTACACGGTTCTCACCGCGCTGCACCTCGATCTCCGCGACACCGCTCTCGACGATGAGCTGGATCAGCTCCCTGATTTCGTCTATGGTCATGTTCAAACCGTCAGAGTGCGATCAACTCCTTCGTGGTGGGCGTCAGCACCTCGCATCCGCCGGCGGTCACCACCACGGTGTCTTCGATGCGTATGCCGCCGAAGCCTTCCACATAAACGCCTGGCTCGATGGTGATGGTCATCCCCGCCCGCATGCGCGTCTTGTCTTTCTTGCCGAGGCGCGGCGGCTCATGGATTTCCAGGCCGAGCCCGTGCCCGGTGGAATGCACGAAGGCTTTGTCGAGCCCCTCGGCCCGGAGCACGCGGCGCGCGGCGCGGTCCACCTGCTCGGCGGTAACACCCTCGCGAACCGCGGCGATTCCGGCAAGCTGCGCCATCAAAACACTGTCGTACATGTTGCGGACTTTTCGGCCGGGGCTGCCCAGAAACAGAGTACGCGTCATGTCGCTTACATACCCGTTCCGGGTGGCGCCCATATCTATCAATAATAGTTGATTGGAGCCGACCGGATCGGAGGTGGGCTGCGCGTGCACAAGCGCCGACCGCGGCCCCGAGGCCACGATTGTGTCGAAGGAGGCCTTCTCGGCGCCGTGCCGCCGCATCTGGTATTCGATTTCCGCGGCGATATCGGATTCGCGCACCCCTGGTCGAATCCGGGGCAGTGTCGCCTCGAAGGCCAGCGAATTGACCAGTACCGAGGCGCGGATGCGGGCGATCTCCTCGGGTCTCTTGATCATGCGCAGCTCTTCCACCACCGGCCCTACTGGCTTCAGCGACGCTCCCAGCGGCAGAGCCTCCTTCAGGCGCTGCCACGCGTCGAACAGCACGCGGCCGCGCTCGAAGCCGATTCGTTTCAGCCGCCGGCGGGCAATGAGCTGCGCCGCTTCCAGCACCAGCGGACCGCGCGCGGTCTTCACCGTGCACCCGGAGGTCTCGTGGGATGCCTGAATGCTGTAGCGCGGATCCGTGAACAGCGTGGTCCCGCCGGGCGTCACCACGAGCAGCGCGTTGCTTCCGGTAAAGCCGGTGAGATAACGAATATTCGGCAAAGCGGATACAAGGAAGGCGTCGATTTTCAGGTCGCCGAACTGGCCGGTGAGGGCGTTCATGGAATCAGAATCAGCTTTCCCGTGGTCCCGCGGCCTTCCAGATCGCGATGGGCCGCGGCGGCGTCATCGAGCCGGTATTCGCCGCCGATGTGGATATGCAAACGCCCCTCGGAGATCCAACGTAGCACGTCGCCGGCTCGCCAGTGCAACTCGTCGCGCCGGGCGACGTAATGCGCCAGGTTGGGGCGGGTGAGATAGAGCGAACCCTTCTGCGCGAGGAGCAGCGGCTCGATGGCCGGCGCGGGACCGCTGGCGTTGCCGAAACTGACCATCACGCCGCGCGGGCGCAGGCAGTCCAGGCTCTGCAGAAACACGGATTTGCCCACCGAGTCGTAGACCACGTGCACGCCTTCGCCCCCGGTGTGCTTTTTCGTCTCCTCGATGAAATCCTCGATGGTGTACAGGATGACGTGGTCGGCCCCGGCCTCGCGGGCCTTCCGCGCTTTTTCTTCCGTCGACACCGTGCCCAGCACGCCCGCACCCAGCATCTTCGCCATCTGCACGATGAGCAGCCCGGTGCCTCCGGCGGCGGCGTGGACCAGGCACGTGTGCTCGGGTTTGAGCAGAAAAGTGGAATGGGTCAGGTAATGGGCCGTCATGCCCTGCAGCATGGCCGCCGCGGCGAGTTTGAAATCGAGGTGGCCGGGCAGGGGGATGAGCTGCCAGGAAGGGACCACGGCGTACTCGGCGTACGAGCCGCGCACCATGGCCCAGGCGACGCGGTCGCCGGGATGGACGTCCTGGACGTCCGGGGCGACGGATTCCACGGTGCCCGCGCCCTCCATGCCCAGCGGTGCCGGCAGGTCGGATTTGTACAGCCCGGTGCGATGGTAGGTATCGATGAAATTGACGCCCGCCGCCGCGATTTTCACCAGTGCCTGACCCGGCCCCGGAACGGGCACGGGCACGTCGTCAAGCCGAATCTTCTCCGGACCGCCGAATTCGTGAACGCGTGCAGCTTTCATTGCCGTCAAATCGTCTCCCGCCTCGTAGTTTCTCACGGTGGGGGGCGACATAGGCTAAACGGGTGCCAGTCGCAGAGCATGACGCTGGAAGAGACCATCGCGAATATCAAGGAAGCGATCGAGCTTTATTTCAAGACTTTTCCGGCCGACGAGCGGGATGTGCTCCTCAGCCGCGAGATTCTCACGACTTCCGTCGAAGTGAATATCTAAGTGCCTCGGTGGACCCGCAATGGGCGGTCGTTCCGGCGTGGACCGGGCCGTGGCCGATGCTCTCAGAGAACGGTATCCAAAGCTCAACGAAGCACTACCGAAGGTCAACGGGTTCAGGTTTTTTCCGTCTCAAGGACTTGTCTGCGCAGCGTCTGTTCTCTTCGTTGGCGTGAAGCAGCTTCGAGAATTCGGCTACTCAAACATCAGGGACTTTGGGCGCAAGACGTTGACCTCACTGGCGGGCGAAGCACCCCAGACTGGGCATCTTGCTTTAACGCTACACGGCGCTGGTTACGGGCTCGATGAGAGAGAAGCATTTGAATCCGAGGTCGCCGGATTGATGGACGCAGTGATTAGTGGCGATTTTCCGCCCAGCCTCACTCGCATCAGTATTGTTGAGAGGAACCCTGGCCGGGCGCGCCGACTGCAGCAGTCCCTGGAACAACTCATCGCAGGGGGCCGGATCTCACTGGACGAAAGAACTCGCAGGTCTGTGGACGAGAGTCTGCGTTCCGTTGGATATTCGTCCGCCAGCAAGCCCTACGTGTTTGTTGCAATGCCTTTTGCGGACAGCATGGACGATGTTTTTCATTACGGAATTCAAAACGCCGTCAACAGTGCGGGCTACTTGTGCGAACGCGCGGACCAGTCGAGTTTCACAGGTGATGTGCTTGATTGGGTAAAGAAACGGATTGCAGCGGCCGCCCTGATTGTTGCGGACCTGTCTACTGCGAACCCCAACGTCTACCTGGAAGTCGGTTATGCGTGGGGCTGCGGGAAACCCACGATTCTAACAGTTCGCCAGCCGGAAGACCTGAAGTTTGACATCAGGGGCCAGCGATGCCTAGTTTACAGGGGAAGTATCAGGTCTCTTGAAGAGATGCTCCGAAAGGAGCTGGCCCCTCTAGCCACGCCGGCCCGCACGACCGCCGGGGTAGAATAACAGCGTCCGTAGTGCATATTCCAAAAGGCCAGTGATGCTGCTTGCGGATGCAACGTGAAGGTCAGAGACGCAATCAGGCTTGTCGAGGCCGCCGGCTGGAGACTGGTGCGAACTCGCGGCAGCCACAGGCAGTATCACCACCCCACCAAACCTGGAACGATCACCGTTGCCGGCCATCCATCCAAGGACCTCGACCCAAAGACGCAGGCGTCTATACTGAAACAGGCAGGCCTGAAATGAACAGATACACCGTGTTGTTCGAACCGACGGCAACCGGCTACAGCGCGCACGTGCCGGACCTTCCCGGTTGCATCGCGGCCGGCGCAACGCTGGATGAAACGCGCCAGTTGATCCGGGAGGCGATCGAATTCCACCTGGAAGGCATGCGGCTGCACGGCGAGACGATCCCTCTGCCCACGACACGCGGCGAAGAAGTCGAGGTTCCGGCCTGAGGCCCGGCCCTTGCGCCCCCGGCCCCGGTCCCATACAATAAAATCGTCGCCTGATATAGTGGAGAGACGGCACGCCGGTGTACTGCCCTCCCGGTCAATCCCTCGTTATCCATACGAATGATGCTGTTGGGGGTCACGCCTGCGCTTTGGACAGGTGGCCGAGTGGTTAATGGCAGCAGACTGTAAATCTGCCGCTCCTT
>CAYVPZ010000484.1:0-4394 GCA_964453955.1 uncultured Solibacteraceae bacterium
TGCCCTGGGTATGGCCGGGCGTGTGCAGGAAACGGAACTCCGTGCCGCCGGACGAAAGTGAGTCGCCGTCGCGAATTCCCACATCCACCGTGGTGCGCGAGGGCGTGGCCATGCCCAGCCAGCCGGCCTGCATGTCGAGCTGATCGTACAGATCCTGATCGTCGGCGTTCATATAGACAGGCGCGCCAGTGGCCGCTTTCAGCCGCGCCGCGCCGCCGATATGATCGATGTGCGCGTGGGTGATGATGATGGCGGTGACGCGCAGGCCGTGCTCAGCGAGGCGCGCGAGAATCTTCGCGGTTTCGTCGCCGGGGTCGATGACCACCGCTTCCTTCGTCCGTTCGTCGCCGAAGATGGAGCAGTTGCACTGCAGCACGCCCACGGGAATTATCTCGTGGATCATGACCCGATTGTAGCCGCAAAACCGCTTCAGACGAATCCCACGCGTGCCACACTGTATTTAAGGACATAAGAAATGGCATGGAATCGTGATCGCGACGAGAGACAACAACCGGCGACCGAGCCGGTGCGGACCGCGCAGCAACCGGTAGCGCCGGCCGCTCGCCCCGCTGCCGCCTCCTACGGCGCGGCCGTGTTGGGAAAGAATGTAACCGTGAGAGGCGAGATCTTCAGCCAGGAAGACCTGACCATCGACGGCGACGTGGAAGGCAGCGTGGAGGTGGTGGATCACCTTCTCACTCTTGGTCCCAACAGCAAGGTCAAGGTCAGCCAGGTAAAGGCCCAGACCCTGATCGTGTTCGGGAGCCTGACCGGCAAAGTGCAGGTGGTGGACAAGGTGCACATCCGCAAGGATGCCAGCCTCATTGGCGACATTCAGACCTCCGGCATCGTCATCGAGGACGGCGCCTACTTCCGCGGCGGGATCGACATCACCAGGAAAATCGAGTAAGCGGCTCCGAGCGGGTACCATGGTCTTGTGTCCACCGCCCAGCAGATCCGGACTGTCTGCGTATACTGCGCCTCCAGCGAAAGGACGCCGGCGGTCTATCACGACGCCGCCGCGCGTCTGGGACGGGAACTGGCTAGCCACGGCCGCGGCATCGTGTACGGGGGCGGCGCCATCGGTTCCATGGGCCGGCTGGCCAACGCGGCGCTGGCCAATGGCGGCCGGGTAATCGGCATTATTCCCCGCTTCATGGACGAGCTGGAGTGGGGCCACCGTGGCCTCACCGAGCTGCGCATCGCCGCCGACATTCACGAGCGCAAGCGGCTGATGCTGGAGCTGTCCGACGCCGCCGTGGCGCTGCCGGGCGGGTGCGGGACGCTGGAAGAGCTGTTCGAGGCCATCACCTGGAAACGGCTCGGGCTTTATCTCAAGCCGATCGTTCTGGTCAATATCGACGGCTTCTTCGACCCCTGCCTGCAACTGCTCTCGCGCTGCATTGCCGACCGCTTCATGGATGAGCGCCATGCGGCCATGTGGTCGGTGGTATCCGAACCCGAGGCGGTTCTCGACGCGCTCTGTTCGGCGCCGGAGTGGGCCGTATCGACGAGGAACTTCGCCGTACAGAAGTGACCGGACACGGCAGGCGCCGGGTGTCCAGGTCAGGCCGCCTGGCGGGGGCACTCCAGCACCACTCGTCCGCCGGTCACTCGCACGTCCACCACGGACTCGGGTTCCACCTGCCCGGAGGCGATCAGCGAGGCCAGAGGCTGCACGATGCTGCGCTGCAGGGTGCGCTTGAGCTCACGCGCGCCATACTGGTCGCTGGCGCCGATGCCCAGCAGGAACGCGCGGGCGCGAGCGCCCACGTGCAAACGGAAGGAGCGGATGCCCAGCCGTTTGTCGATATGCTCCTGCAGCTCCTCCAGAAGCAGATCCAGAATCGCCTCCAGCGCGGCGCGGTCGAGCGGCGTATAGGTGATGATGCTGTCAATGCGATTCACGAACTCCGGCGTGAAGCGCTTACGCACCGCATGCACGCCGATCCGCTCGATGCGGCGTTCGCGCGCGCGCTCGTCGCCGGGCATTAATCCGGCAAAGCCGAACCCGCCGGCCAGTTCCTCGCTCATCCGCTCCGCGCCCAGGTTCGTGGTGAAGAAAATCAGGGTCTTCTCGAAGTTCACCGCGGTGTTATCTCCCAGCCGAAGCAGGCCCTTGTCGAGGATGCCCAGCAACAGGCGAGTCATGGAAGGCGCGGCTTTCTCGATTTCGTCGAAGAGCAGGATGGAGAGCTCGCATTGCGGGCTGGTCTGGGCGCGCAGGGCATCGCGCGAGAGATACGCCGGGGTCTCGCGATGGCCCAGGTAGCCGGGAGGCGCGCCAATCAGCCGGGCCACCTCGTGTTCCAGCGCAAACTCGCCGCAATCCACTTTCACCAGCTTGCGCGGGCTGCCATGCAGGATGTCGGCGATGGATTCCACGGTGCGCGTCTTGCCCGTGCCGGTGGGGCCCAGCAACAGGAACACGCCCGCGGGCCGGCCCTCCGGTGAAAGCCCGGCCTGGTGTACGTCCAGCCAGGGCGCGATGGCTTTCACCGCGGCCGGCTGGCCCACCACGCGCTGCGCCAGCTCCTCGGCGAATCGAGTCTGGTTCTGCGGCCTGACCCGTCGAACCTCTCCAGCGGATGCGGTCACCGGCACTTCCTCCTGAAGTGCCAGTGTATGCCGGACAGTCGCTCCACGCGGGCGAAATCGGCCGGAATGGCGGTTTTTTCCGGGCTTCCCGACGCACTCTTTATTTCGAAAAATGAACGAATTGCGATTTCTATCCGCTCACTGGCATGGCCATCCCCATAAGGGTTGTGAACGCGTGCCCTGCGGGCGTACTCGGCCGGGTCGTCGAGCAGTTCGCTGGCGCCCGCGAGGATGCGCCGCGGATCGGCGCCCACCAGTTTCACCGTGCCCGCCGCCACCGCTTCGGGCCGCTCCGTTTTCTCTCGCAGAACCAGGATCGGCTTGCCCAGGGAGGGTCCCTCCTCCTGAACGCCGCCCGAGTCCGTGATCAGGATAAAAGCGCGGCGCGTAAGATCCACGAAGGGCACGTAGTCGAGCGGTTCGACGAGCCGGATGCCCGGGTGAGCGCCCAGAAGACGTTGGACCGGATCCTGCACCCGCGGATTCGGATGGACGGGGCAAACAATCTGCACGTCGGCGCGCGCGGCCAGCGCGAGCAGCGCCTGGCAGATCCGTTCGAGGCCGCCGCCGAAGTTCTCGCGGCGGTGCATGGTCACAAGGATCAGCCGCTTGCGCGGATCGAGCCAGGGCCACTCCGGGTGCGGCACGCGTCCGCTTTCCAGTCCGTCGCGGACGTGCAGCACGGCATCCACAACCGTATTGCCGGTGACCGCGATATCGGTAACCGGAACGCCCTCGCGGCCGAGATTCGCCGCCGCCATCTCCGTGGCCGCCATGTGCAATGCGGCCAGCCGCGTGGTGAGCACGCGGTTCATCTCCTCCGGGAACGGCTGCGCGAAGTCGCCGGTGCGAAGCCCGGCCTCCACGTGGCCCACGGGAATGCGCCGGTAGAACGCGGCCAGCGCGCCCGCCAGCGTGGTGGTGGTGTCGCCCTGCACGATCACCATGTCCGGTTGCTCGGCTTCCAGAACGGGATCGAGCGCGGCTACGGCGCGCGAGGTCGACTGCGCCAGGGTCTGGCCAGGAAGCATCAGGTCGAGGTCGCGATCGGGAGTGACGCGGAAGGCGGCCAGCACCTGGTCGAGCATCCGCCGGTGCTGCCCAGTCACGCAGACGCGAATGCGGTACGCCTCCGGGAAGCGGCCAAGGTGCAAAACCACGGGACACAGTTTGATCGCCTCCGGCCGCGTGCCGAAGACCACAAGGATGTTGCGCCGCACACGAGTCTAGTGCGCGGGTGGGTGGTGCGCTCTCAGAGTGAAACGCCGCCCGGCGGCGGGTTACTTGTGGCGATAGGTGATTCTGCCCTTGGTGAGATCGTAGGGGGAAAGTTCCAGCGTCACGCGGTCGCCCGCGAGCACGCGGATGCGGTTACGGCGGAGTTTGCCGGCAAGGTGCGCCAGCACGGTGCGCTCCTGGTCGAGCTGAACGCTGAACTGGCCGGCGGGAAACTTCTCGACAACCGTTCCAGTCACTTCAATGCAATCTTCTTTGCTCATCGTCCTCCCGAGAGAAAAGTATCCACGTTAAGTAGCTTATCAGAAGCGGGGCTTCGGGTAGTGTATCAGGCCGCGCCAGGCGGCCGATATGTTCCCTGTGGATCATGCCCCGGAAAGGCGGGGCGGCACGGCTATGTTTGAGTGGAAGAACGACTATCTGGTGGGTGTGACGGCCATCGACGAGCAGCACAAGCAGTTGTTCCGGCTGGCGGGACGGTTCCACGACGCGGTTATCGCCAACAAGGGAAAGACCATGCTGGACGAGCTGCTGGACGCGCTGGTGCGCTACACCTCGGG
>CAYVPZ010000485.1:0-4386 GCA_964453955.1 uncultured Solibacteraceae bacterium
CTTTGGCCACAGCACCGATTCGTACGATCGCGATGGCGCCCCCACCTCCGATCCCCTACAGCCGTCGTTCGCCCGCGAGGAACTCGAGCGCGCTCTCGACGCCTTTCGCGGCACGTTCCTGCAAACGCCGCCGCCGGTTTCGGCGAAAAAGATACGCGGGGTGCCCGCCTACAAGCTGGCCCGCAAACATGTGGAGGTGGAACTGGCGCCTGTGGAGGTCTCCGTGCACGCGATCGATCTGGCCGCGTTCGAGCCGCCCCTCGCCCGCCTGCTCATCTGTTGTTCGGCCGGTACGTATGTCCGCAGCATCGCGCACGATCTCGGCCGCGCGCTCGGCTGCGGAGCGTTTCTGGACTCGCTGCGGCGCACCGCCTCCGGCGAATTCACCGAAGAACGCGCGCACACCCTCGATCGGTTGCGCGATTTGGCCGCCGAGGGCCGGCTGAGCGAAGCGCTGATTGGGGGAACGGCGCTGCTGCCCCAGTTCCCCGGCGAGCTGGTGGACGCGGTCACCGCCGGCCAGATCCGCCAGGGCCGCGATTTTCGCGTGTCGCCTTTCCGCATCCGCCCGGACGCGCGCTACGTGAAGGCGCTCTCGCAGGAGGGCGAGTTGATCGCCATCGGCGAGGCCCGCCTGCCGCACTTGTACCATCCCATCCTGGTTCTTTGACCCTCACGTGGTCAGGTTGTAGATCAAACCGAACGGGTCTTTCACATAGCATCTCGGAAAATCCGGCTCATCCTTGACGATCTCGCAACCATTCTTCACCAGCCGGAGCTTCGCTTCCTCGACGCTGGGGACGGTAACTTCCAGCACCGGGCCAAGCGCCGGACCCCGTTCGATGAACAGATTGATGTGCGCCCCATGGACGCTGATCATGTTCGGCGTCTCATCGGTGATCGCGAACCCGAGCTGTTCGACGTAAAACAATGCCGCGTTCTTTGGATCCTGCGCCTGAATCAGAATATCCGTGCCAAAAGTGTTTCCCATGTCCGTTCCCCGTACCGAACAAGGTTATCACCGCGTACTTTGATGTGCGCTACGCTGAGTGCAATGGCATTCGACGGGCTGCGCGTGATCGCATTCGAGAGCCGCCGGGCAAACGAGATCGGCGAACTGATCCGCCGCAACGGTGGAGAACCATTTCTGGCCCCCGCGGTCCGTGAAGTTCCGCTCGAACAGAACGACGAGGCATTCGCTTTCGGCGAGCGTCTGCTCCGCGGCGACTTCGACATGATGATCTTCCTCACCGGCGTGGGCACCCGGTTGCTGCGGCAGGCCCTGGCCACACGCTGGGCTGGCGAGACATTTTCCGACGCGCTGCGCATGCTGACGGTGGTGGCGCGCGGTCCCACGCCCGCCGCCGTGCTGCACGAGATGAACGTGCCCATCGCGATCACGGTGCCCGAGCCCAACACCTGGCGGGAAGTACTGGCGGCCACCGAGGGGCGGCCCGAGCGCCACATCGCCGTGCAGGAGTATGGAAAGCCGAACACCGCGCTGCTGGACCGTCTGCGCGCCCGCGGGGCCGAGGTCGCTACCGTGCGCGTCTACCAGTGGGACCTGCCCGAGGACACCGCCCCATTGCGCGAAGCCGTACGCCGCATCGGCTCCGGCGCGGGTGGGGCCGTCCTGTTCACCACGTCGGTGCAGGTGGTTCACATGTTCCGGATTGCCGGGGAAGAGGGCGCGGAAGCCGCATTGCGCGACGGGCTGGAACGCATGCTGGTGGCTTCTATCGGGCCCACCACCAGCGAGGCGCTCGAGGACTACGGCGTATCTCCCGACCTCGAACCATCGCACTCGAAGATGGGAGTTTTCGTGAAGGAGGCGGCCGAGCAGTGGCGCGACCTCCTCGGCCGCAAGCGGGGCGGGCGTGGCTGACCGCGACCCCAACGGACTGCAGCAACTGGGGAAATACCTGGGCATGGGGTTTCTGCTGCCCTGTTGCACTCTGGTCGGCTACATGATCGGTCACTACCTCGACAAGGCGTTCGGCACGTCCTGGCTCACGCTGGTGTTCCTCCTGCTCGGTATCGCCGCGGGTTTCATCGAGCTGTTCCGTGAAATGAATGCCGCCAGCAAGTGACGTGGACGTTTATGGGCGCATGGTACGTCGCGTCGCCTGGCTCGTCCTGGCGATCGGGCTGGCAGGAGCTATCGCGGCCGGAATCGTCAGGGGCATTGCCTTCGGCGCCGCCTTCCTGCTGGGGGCGGTGCTGTCCGGCGCGAGTTTGTGGCGCTGGAAGAAAATGGCCGACGCGCTTGGCGGACCCTCCAGCCGGCGTTCCGTCGTCGGCTGGGTAATGCAGCTCTTCCTGGTGATCGCGGCGGCCTTTGTTATAATCGTTTACTTAAGAGTGGCCGCGGTGGCTGTTTTCCTTGGCCTCCTGGTATCCGCGGCGGCCATCATCGTCGCAATCCTTTTCGAACTCATATGGAACATGATCTCTGGCTGACCGCGCTGCTCAACCGCTTTCTTGCGGGTCCGGCCAATGCCGTCCTCAACGCCGTGAACGTGACTCACGAGGCCACCCATCCGTGGAGTAACTGGTTTTCCATGGAGCTGCTGGTGGCCGCCATCATCGTCGTGCTCTTCGCTGTTCTGCGCGCGCGCCTCTCGGTGGATAATCCCGGCAAGCTGCAGCACCTTTTCGAACTGGTGTACGAGTTTGTGCGCGGCCAGGCGAACGACACCATCGCGCACGGCGCCGACCGCTACGTGGGCTTCTTCGGGACGCTGTTTATCTTCATCCTGTTCATGAACCTGATCGGAATCGTCCCCGGCTTCGAATCGCCCACGATGAGCCCCATGGTGCCGCTCGGCCTGGCGGTGAGCGCTTTTGTCTATTACAACTGGGCCGGACTACGCGCGCAGGGCGTGCTCGGTTACTTAAAGCAGTTCATCGGTCCGGTGTGGTGGCTGTTCTTTCTGATGATCCCGATTGAGATCATCAGCCATCTGGCCCGTCCGCTCTCGCTCACGGTGCGTCTGTTCGCGAACATGTTCGCGGGCGAGAAGGTCACCTTCACGTTTCTTACTCTGACTTACTTTATTGCGCCCACCATTTTCATGGGGCTGCACGTATTTGTCGCGATGTTACAAGCGTATATCTTCATGCTGCTGACCATCATCTATGTCAGCATGGCGGTTGCGCACGAGCACTAAGGCATTTTGCGTTCCGGGCGTGAGCCGGCCGTCCCCCAGGGCGGAAAGGGAACCACCTCCCCGGAACAAATTCATTCAGGGAGCAACATTCGCATGAAACGAAAACTGATTCTCGGGACCATCGGTCTGATGACGCTGGCCACCCCCATGTTTGCCCAGACGCCCGCGGCCACCGGCGGCGGCGCCATGGACCTTCGTCTGCCCGCGGCTTATCTGGCCATGGGTATCGCGTCCGGCCTCTGCGGCCTTGGACAGGGCAAACTGGGCGCTTCCTGCGCCGAGGCCATGGCCCGCAATCCCGGTGCACAGGCTGGCATCCGTCTGGCCCTGTTCCTCGGCCTGGCGCTGATCGAATCGCTGGCCCTCTACACGTTCGTCATCACGTTCGTCGCCAAGTAATCCGCGTCCTGCGTGCGGGGCGGCCGGCGCTGCCCCGCGTTTCCACTTATGAAGCTCCACGGCATCTTCCCACCGCTCACCACTCCGTTCGACCACAACGGCGATATCTGGAAAGTCAAGGTAGAGCACAACGTCTCCCGCCTGAACCTGACCGGAGTGGCCGGCTACGTGGTGATAGGCTCCACGGGCGAGAGCAAAATGCTCATCACCGAAGAGAAGGTGCGCCTGTGGGAGTGGGTGGCGGAATCGGCCGCGCCGGAGAAGATCCTGATCGCCGGAACGGGAACCGAGAGCGTGCGCGAAACGGTGGCGCTCACCCGCCGCGCGGCCGCAATCGGCTACAAAGCAGCGCTGGTGGCCACGCCGCATTACTACAAGAATCTGCTGGCCTCGCCCGAAGCGCAGAAACTCTACTTTCGGTCGGTCGCCGATCAGGCCGGCATCCCGGTGCTCATCTACAACTGGCCCCAGATGACCGGCGTGGACATCGCCGCCGAGGCCGTGGCCGAACTCTCGCATCACCCCAACATCGCCGGCATCAAGGAAAGCAGCGGCAATCTGCCGAAGGTGGTGCAGATGCTGAATGAGGTCCAGCCCGGTTTCAACGTGCTGGTCGGTTCCGCGCCCACGCTCGCTTCGAATCTGCAGGTGGGGGCCGTGGGCGGCATCCTGGCATTCGCCAACGCCGCTCCCTATGCCTGCATTTCTATCTATGAGGCCCACCGGACGCGCGAGCACGACGCCGCCATCGAGTGGCAGCGCCGCATTGCCCGCCCCGCCACGCTGGTGACCGTCAAATACGGAATTCCCGGTCTGA
>CAYVPZ010000486.1:0-4379 GCA_964453955.1 uncultured Solibacteraceae bacterium
CATTTGCCGGCGTCGTAGGTGTCCAGCGCCTCTTTCCAAAGGCTGTCGAAGAGCCCCTGCTCGGGTTTGGCTCCCACCTGATTCACGAATTCGAGAGCGGTGTCGATGGGCACGAAAAAGTTGAAGCCGGCCACTTCCGGTCCGAAGGTGGCGATGCCAATGGCCTCGCCCGCGTCATTGAAGGCCGGGCCGCCGCTGTTGCCGTGGGTGATGGCGGCATCGGACTGAATCACCGGCTTGCCCTTGAAATCCATCTTCACCGCGGAGATGTGGCCGTTGGTGACGGTGGGCACGAACAGCGAGTCCAGACTGATCAGCTTCATGTCCAGCGGCCCGGCTTTGCCGGGGTAGCCGATGACGCGGATGGGCTCCTGAATATGGACATTATTGGAATCGCCCAGCCGCACCGTGGGCAGGTTGTTGGCGTCGATCTTGACGATGGCCACGTCCTTGCCGCCCATGGTGATGGGATCGCTGTAGGCTTTGATGTCGCCGATGAACCCGGTGTGGTTGGCCAGATACACTTTCAGCTCGGGCACGCTGTAGCTCATGTGCAGGTTGATGGCCTGGGCCAGCTCGTCCTCGTGCCCGGTGAAATCGCGATGAGTGGCCCGCTCGAAGGCTGGCACCAGCCGTTCCAGCAGGATGTCCTGGCGGATGCTGGCTTTCAGGTCGGCCTGCGCCTGGGCGTCCTTCATGTTGGCGTCGGCGACCACGTGCCCGTTGGTGATGACGTAGCCGTCGGGACGGTAGATGAAGCCGGTCCCTGTGACGGTGTACGAGAGCTCCAGTTTCTGCACCTCGTCCTTGATCTGGAATGTTGCCGTGACCTGGTAGGTGACAGCCACCAGTACGACGCCAGGAGTCAGCTCGAGGGTTTGTTTTTCGGCCGGATCCAGCCGTCCGGCGGCGGATGCCGATGGCCAGGACAGCAGGGCCGCCAGCGCCGGCAAAAGGAACCGGCTGCCGGACCGGAGACGGGCGAAAACGGCGGAGACTTCCACAGGACTCGCGCTCATGATAGGAGCGAGCGTACCATGCCCAACGTCCAATTGGTAGGGGGATCAAGCCCGCTGCGCCCGCGCCAGCCCCCGGAAGAGTTCGTCGAACTGCCCCGCAATCCGGTCCCACGACCAGGCGGGGTTCCCGGTCATCGCGAATGCCGCCCGCGAAAGCTCCCGGCGGCGCTCGCGATTGCAGTAGAGATTCTCCAGCGCGCCGGCCACGCCCTCCGGTGAAACCTCTCCCATCTCCAGCACGGAAAAATCCGGAACGTACCGCCTGGCCACCGGAATCAGCTCACAACGCCCGCGCCAGAGTTCGGCGCAGGCGGTGTGGTCCGGGACGATCTGAGCCCCGCCCGCGGCGCCGTGCTCCATGCTGGTCAGTCCCCAGCCCTCGCCCATCGAAGTGTTGATTCCCACGTCGCAGGCGTTATAGAGCAGGTTCAGCTCGCCATCGTCGCGAACGCCGCGGCCGAGCGGATTGAGATGAACCCGGCTGTCGAGCCCCAGCCTGCCCACGAGCGCCGGAATCTGTTCCATTTCCAGCTCTCCCATGAAGGCTTGATGCAGGCACAGCCGGACGTTGTCCGGCTTCCCCGCGGCGAACTGCGCGAACCCGGCCAGCGTCAGGTCGATGCGCTTTCGCCGGTCGGGCCGGTTGGGGTTGAGCACGATAAAGGAGCTCTCGATATCGGGCAGATCGGGCAGCAGGCGCCTTTTTGCCGCCGCGCGGCCAACCGGGTCGAAGGACGCGGCGATCAACTCGGCGTACGGAAAGAACCGGTCGCGATCCACCGCGTGCGGAATCACTTCCACGGCGGGGAAACCCTCGCCGCCGAGCCCGCGGAACGCGTTTTCAAACTCCCGCCGCGCATACTCCGTATAGACCACCACGCGATCCGCCTGCCGCAGCGGCGCCGCCGCCTTCTGGTTCACGATCAGACCGTCCAGAGGGATGTAGGCGACGATCCGCAGGGGGGCCCGCAACGGGCCGAGCACGCGCAGATAGTGGTCGAACATCCAGATGTCGTGGAGGATCAAAACCACGCGGGGATGAATCTCTTCGATCAGGCGGCGTGCCTCGAAGGCGGCAAACACGTCGCCACCCTTCCGGTTGGTGGGGTAGATGGTGAGCCCGCGGTCGCGGACGATCTCCCCGGCGTAGCCGATGCCGAGATAGTGAATCTCCCAGCAGCCGGTCAGACGGCGCAGGATGCTGTCCATGACGCGCGTCAGGCCGGTGCCCGGGGTATAGAAGCCGATGGCGACCAGCCGGAGATCTGCCGTCACTAGTGGGGGAACGTGTTCGAGTCGCGGATCGAGTAGGGAGGCTGTCCACCGGGGCTCGGCTCGAGCGACACGGTCAGCACCGCGCCGTGATGGATGCTCCCCGCTTCGAACGACGGGGGCCTCAGCCCTTTGCCAGGGCCGCCCTGTCCAATCAGCGCATAACTCACAGTGCCGTAAAAGCCGCTGCCCAATGAGCCGTTAATCTGCTCCAGCCTCTGCAGGGCCCGTCCGGCGCCGTAGGCGGCCAGTAAATCGTAGAATGCTCCCTGCGGCACGTGTATGGTGCTGAGAGCCTGCGTCACCACGCCGAAAAGCAGGTTTTCGTTCTCCAGATATTGCGTGAGCCCGGCCGGAATCGATGAATTGTCCGCTCCCGGCACCACCGTCTGGTAAACGAGGCTGGCCGGATTCGACCGGTCCAGAAAATAGATCCAGTAACTGTCGTCCGTTGGATTGGCGGGTCCAAAGTACGTGTTGGACGTTCCCAGGCCCACGACGGCCTGAGGGTAATCGCCAGACACGAAACCGCTCTTAATCGTGTAGGCAAGCAAGTTCGGCATGTTGGCTCCTTAACAGTTGGCGATCCTCCACCGCACGGGATCATGCTCTTGTACCAGATCGCCGCATTGCCGTCAACAGAATCAGCGTTTAAATCGGGTTAAATCAAGGAACTTTTCCCGGCGCCGTTCGTATTCCACAGCGGGGATCCTCATGCACAGACCGAATTACGTGTACCTCATTGCTGCGGCGGCGCTCGCCTGCGGCCTTGCTTCCGCCGCCCAGTGGACGAAGACTTATACCGTGGCCGGAAGACCGGAGTTGCGCGTCGAGACCAACGACGGCTCCATTACCATCCACACATGGGATCAGAAGCGAATCGAGGCGGTGGTGATCACCAGAGGCTGGAATATCGGCGCCGGCGAGGTGCAGATCCACGAACACCAGAGCGGCGACCGGGTAGAGCTGGAGGCGCGAGTCCCCTCCTTCCACGTCGATTTCCTGAATTTCGAAGAGCGCTCGCTGCGCATTGAACTGCGCGTGCCGCGCGACACCCGCACCGATGTGCGTAGCGGCGACGGATCGGTGGACGTCAGCGGCCTGCAGGGCGATATTCGCATCAACACCGGGGATGGCAGCATCCGCGCCGTTGGCGTGGACGGGGCCCTCGACGCCCATACCGGCGATGGCAGCGTTCATGCCGACGGGCGCTTCGAGGCGCTCAACGTGCACACGGGAGACGGCAGCGTGGAAGTGGATGCCGCGCCGGGATCGCGCGTCTCCTCGGCCTGGAGAATCGAAAGCGGCGACGGCAGTGTCAACGTTCGCCTGCCCGGCCAGTTCTCCGCGGATCTCGACGTGCGCACCGGCGATGGCGACCTCGACGTCAACCTGCCGCTGGCCATGAAATCCGCGAATACCGGCGACGACGACCACAAGGAACTGCACGGCAAGCTCAACGGCGGCGGCCAGCCGCTCTACGTGCGCACCGGCGACGGCGGCATTCACATCCGCGCGTTGTAGGCGCCTCCGGCTCGCGCCCTCAGATGTCGTAGTACAGCGCGAACTCGTAGGGATGCGGGCGCAGGCGAATGGCGTCGGCTTCGTTCTTCCGCTTGTAATCGATATAGGTCGCGATCAGCTCTTCGCCGAAGACGTCGCCCTTGAGCAGGAACTCGTGGTCATCCTCCAGACAGCTCAGCGCTTCCTCGAGCGACGCGGGCATGGAGGGGACCTGCGACAGCTCCTCGGGCGAAAGATCGTAGATGTCCTTATCGAGCGAATCGCCCGGGTCGATGCGGTTGATCACGCCGTCCAGACCAGCCATCAGCATCGACGCGAACGCCAGATACGGATTCGCTGACGGATCGGGCGGCCGGAACTCCACGCGCTTGGCCTTCGGATTGGCCGAGTACATGGGGATGCGGCAGGCGGCCGAGCGGTTGCGGCGCGAGTACGCCAGATTGACCGGCGCTTCGTAACCCGGCACCAGCCGCTTATAGCTGTTGGTGGTGGGAGCGATGATGGCCGACAGCGCGCGGGCGTGCTTCAACAGGCCGCCGATGTACCACAGCGCGAGCTGGCTCA
>CAYVPZ010000487.1:0-4363 GCA_964453955.1 uncultured Solibacteraceae bacterium
GGGCACGAAGCTCCGCCCCGCCGACTGGATGGGGTGGAGCGAACTGGCCGGCCTGCTGGTGGTGATGGAGGATTATCCGTCCGCTCTCTCCGCCCTCGACCACGTGCGCGCGCTCAACGCCGAGAAGCCCGGGCACTTCTTTCTGCGCGCCATTTCCCTGGATAAGATTCAGGAACTGGAGCGCACCGGCAAGGCCCACCGCGAAGCGGCCCAGGGCGCGCTCGAAAGCTACCGGCGTTTCCTCGAGCTCAGCGGCGGCAAGGACCCCGACAACGAGTTCAAGGCGCGCCAGAGAATTCGTATCATTCAGGTGGAGTTGAAAAAAGGATGAGAGCGATTTGCGCGATCTTCCTGCTGGCCGGAGTCGTTGCCGCGGGCCAACTGGATACGGTGAAGGCCGAGCCCGACCTGAACCGGCGCGCCGAACTGGCCGTGGACCAGGCCGATCACGCCCTCGACGCGGCCCGCAAGGCCTGGCAGGACGGCGACTGGAGCGCGACCGAGTCGGCGCTGGCCCAGCTCAGGGATGCCGCCGAGCTGTCCAACGCGTCCCTCGAACAAACCAAACAGCCGCCGCGCAACAACCGGCATTACAAAACCGTCGAGATGAAAATGAGAAACCTGCTCCGCCGCGTCGACGCTTTCCGCCTGGAGGTGGATTACGATCAGCGGGACGCGGTGAATCAGGTGGAAACTCGCTTGCAGGAGCTGCATGACAAGATTCTCGACGCGGTGATGACCAAACGGAGGTAAACCAAATGAAACGTTACGCCATTGCGGTGTTCATTCTGGCCGGTGCGGTCGCCTCGGTGCGCGCTCAGGACCGTGACTATCTGACGCCGGATGAGGTCCAGCAGGTGCGCGATTCACAGGAGCCGAATGCGCGGCTTCTGCTCTACGTAAAGTTCGCGCGCATGCGCATCGAGTACATCGATCATCTGCTGGGCAATGAGAAGCCGGGCCGCTCCATTCTGGTTCACGATACCCTCGAGGACTACACCAGCATCATCGAATCCATAGACACCGTGGCCGACGATGCGCTGCGCCGCAAGGTGGACATCAGCGCGAGCATGAAGACCATCGCCGCTGCAGAAAACGAGATGGCCGCCGCTCTGGAAAAAGTGCAGGCGAAGCCGCCCGCCGATTTTGCCCGCTTCCAGTTTGTGCTGAATGAGGCGCTCGACGCGACTCATGACAGCGCCGATTTGTCCACCGAGGATCTCAACGCGAGGGCGGCGGAAGTCAAGGCGCAGGAGGCTCGGGAGAAGAAGGAGCGCGAAGCCACCATGACCCCCGAGGAGCTGAAGAAGAAGAAGGCAGAGGAGGCCGAGGCTGCCAAGAACCCGCCGCGCAAGGCGCCAACGCTGCTGCGGCCCGATGAACAGCCGAAAGACCAGCAGAAAGATCAGTAGCGTGGAGCAGGCGTTTTCGCCTGCGACGACTTCCGGCCCAGCCCTAAGGCATACCCCCAGGGGGCTGGTCACCATTCGCCTGGCAAACTAAGGTTTCCGGGGCGTTGGACCGATAGTGGAGGTAGTTATGCAATTCGACGCGCTCATCTGGGTGCTTCTTCCGGTGTTCATTGCCGCCGGGTCCGCGCTGCTTTCGTTCTACATAATGTCGGCGCGCATGGAGGTGGCGGTGGCCAGGGAACGCGAGGCGCTGGCCGAATCCAAAGCGACCCTCAAGGCTCTGGATGCCAACACGGTGGAGCGGGTGAAGGCGGCCGAACAGGAAGCGCGGCGTAAGTCGCTGGACGATTTCATGCAGGATTTCCGCGTGGAAGAGCGCCATTATGTCCGTGAAAACAAATCGCTTCTGATGCACAAGAAATCGGTGGTGCTGCAGGAGCGGCTGTATTTCCGGAACATCCCGCTGTCCAACTGGGTGGAGCACGAAATGACCGTGGAAGAAGGTGGGGACCCGCAGCAGGCCGCTCGCGGCACCTCCGTTTTCAGTGCCCGGGGACTCGCCGACGAACAACAAAACGCGGTAGCCCGCCTGCTGGGCAGGGTGGACGAGGAGACGCCCGCACCCGAGGACCTGAAGCCGTTCAGCCAGGCGGCGGGCTGATCTACTTCGCGAAGAAAAGCATTCGAACCGAGATCAGCAACAGGAACCCGCCGTAAATCCGCTTGATCACCACCGGATCGAGGCCGATCACGATCTTCGCCCCAAAATAAGCGCCGACGAACAATCCGCCCGCGATCAGCATGGCCCAGCGAAGATTGATCAGACCGGCGTGCCAGTATTCGTAGGCCCCCAGCAGTCCCACCGGAGGAATCAGCGCGGCGAGACTCGTTCCCGTCGCCGACCGGATGTCAACCTTGAACAGGAATGCCAGGGCCGGGACGATGATCAGCCCGCCTCCGATCCCAAACATGCCCGCGAAAACGCCGGCGACGAGTCCAAGAGCCAAAAACGGCAGCCAGGTCATAGGCGGTATGCTATCATAAGAAGGCGGGAAGAGAGTACAACTCTCGCTATTTCTATCACTTAGGGTAATCCACTGGACACTGTTGCCACACTGATCGACCACACTCTGCTGCGCCCCGAGGCGACCCACGATCAGATTGTCGCCGTGTGCCGCGAAGCGGTGGAGCACGGCTTTGCCAGCGTCTGCGTGAATTCCTGCTGGGTTCCGCTGGTGGCCGCCGAACTGGCGGGGACGCCGGTCAAGGTTTGCACGGTGGTGGGGTTCCCGCTGGGCGCTTCGGCCACCGAGGTGAAGGTGGCGGAGGCGGCTTACGCGCTGCGCTGTGGCGCGCAGGAAATCGACATGGTGATCAACATCGGCGCGCTCGCCAGCGGCGACATCGCCACCGTGGGAAGCGATATCAGCGCCGTTGTGGAGGTGTGCCATCGCGGCGGCGCGCTGGTGAAAGCGATTCTCGAAACGGCGCTGCTGACGGACGACCAGAAAGTGATGGCGTGCAAACTCGCGCGCAACGCCGGCGTCGATTTCGTGAAGACCTCCACCGGTTTTGGCCCGGGCGGCGCCACCGTGGCCGACGTGCGCCTGATGAGGGAGGCGGTGGGGCCCTCCATCGGCGTCAAGGCCTCGGGCGGTGTCCGCACGCTCGAAGATCTCCAGGCCATGGTAGCTGCCGGGGCCACGCGCATTGGAACCAGCGCCGGCGTACGGCTGGTGGCGGCGGCCCGCTAAAGGTGAGCGCAACCATGCCCCCCTCTCCGCAGCCCGGCGCCATTTTCCAGGAGCGCGCCGAACTCCTCGATTTCCTGCTCGAAGTCTCCACCGCCATGGCGGAGACGCTGGATCTGGATCGCATCCTCGCCCAGCTCGCCGACTTCGTCAAGGAAGTGGTGCCCTACGACTTGTTCGCGGTGCTGCTCTACAACGAGCGGCTGCACGGCCTGCGCATTCGCTATTCCATCGGGCATCGCGACGAGATCGTGAAAAACCTCGTCGTTCCCCTGGGCGAGGGGATCACCGGGGCCGCGGCCAAAACACGCGCGCCCGTGCTGGTTGCCGACGTTCTTCAGGATTCGCGCTACCTGAACGCGGTGGACGCGGTGCGCTCGGAGATGGCCGTGCCCATGGTGGCGCGCGGCAAGCTGGTGGGCGTGCTGGACGTGCAGTCCACGCAACTGGATGCGTGGAACGAACAGCATCGCTCGTTCCTGATGCTGATTGCCAGCCGCGTGGCCGTCTCCATCGACAACGCGCGCCTGTACCGCCGCGTGGAGCGCAACAATCGCACGCTGCGCACGCTGGCGCACCTGTCCACCGAGTTCAGCTCCATTCTGGCGCTCGACGAGCTGCTCGACCGCATCGCCAAAACCGTGCACGCGCTCATCGATTACGACGCCTTCAGCATCATGCTGGTGGACGCCGAGCGGCGCGTGCTGCGGCACCGCTTCAGCCAGCGCTACGACCAGCGGGTGAACATGGACAACGTGCCGCTGGGCAAGGGGATCACGGGCGCGGCCGCGGAATCGCGCATGCCCATTCGCGTGGTGGACACCCTCGCCGACCCGCGTTACATCGCCTCGCACCCCGACATCCGCTCGGAAATGGCCATTCCGCTCATCGTGCAGGACCGCGTGGTGGGGGTGATGGATCTGGAGAGCGAGCGCATGGGCTTCTTCACCGAAGACCACCTGCGCCTGCTCGGGCTGCTGGCCCCGCAGATCGCCAGCTCGGTGGAGAACGCGCGGCTGTACGAGGAACTGGGCCAACGCGAGAAGCGCATGGAGGACGATCTCAAGGCGGCGCGCAAGCTGCAATCGGTGCTTCTGCCGAAGGAGGCGCCGGAGATCCGCGGTCTGGAGATGGCGCTGAATCTGCGCCCGGCGCGGGAGATCAGCGGCGACATCTACGATTTCTTCGAGCACGGCGACG
>CAYVPZ010000488.1:0-4354 GCA_964453955.1 uncultured Solibacteraceae bacterium
GATAGCCGCCGCGCGCCAGATCGTCCAGCACGTCGCGAAAATCGCGCGCGATGAAGTGCGGCAACATGAACTGGTCGTGCAGGCGGGTGCCCCAGGCGATGGGGGCGTGCCGGCAGGGCTCCTGCCAGAACCAGGCCACCAGCGCGCGCGCCAGCAGTTGCTGGGTGAGGCTCATGCGCGCGTGCGGCGGCATTTCGAAGCCGCGCAGCTCCAGCAGACCGAGACGGCCGGTGGGCGAATCGGGCGAGTACAGCTTGTCGATGCAGAACTCGGCGCGGTGCGTGTTGCCGGTGACGTCCACCAGGATATGGCGGAAGACGCGATCCACCAGCCAGGGCGGGCACTCCTCGCCCGGTTCGGGAATCAGGCCGAAGGCGATCTCCAGCTCGTAGAGGCTGTCCTGGCGGGTCTCGTCCACCCGCGGCGCCTGGCTGGTGGGGCCAATGAACGCGCCCGAGAACATGTAGGAGAGCGACGGATGGTTGAGCCAGTAGCCGATCATGCTGCGCAGCACGTCGGGCCGGCGAAGGAACGGGCTGGCCGCGGGCGTGGCCGCGCCAAACACGAAATGGTTGCCTCCGCCGGTGCCGGTGTGGCGGCCGTCGAGCATGAATTTCTCGGTGCCCAGCCGCGCCTGGCGCGCCTCCTCATAAAGGATGGTGGTGCGCTCCACCAGCTCGTTCCAGTCGTTCGCCGGATGGATGTTCACCTCGATGACGCCGGGGTCGGGGGTGATGCGGAACTGGCGGATGCGCGCGTCGTACGGCGGCGTGTAGCCTTCGATCACCACCGGCATTCCCAGGTGCGCGGCGGTGTCTTCGATGGCGGTGAGCAGATCGAGATAATCCTCGACGGCCTCGAGCGGCGGCATGAAGATGTACAGGCGTCCCTCGCGCGGCTCCACGCACAGCGCCGTGCGCACCACCCAGGGCGCCGATTCGCCGATTTCCGGCGTGCGGTCGCGGCTGGTGTCGCGAGGCCGCTGCAGCACCGGATCGGCTGGTGAAATGCGCTCGGGGACGGGCAGGCGTCCGCGGTTGACCATGGGATCGGCCTCGTGGGCTTCCGGCATGTCCTCGGCCGCCACCCACGGCAGGCTGGGCAGGGGCAGGCGCAGGCCCACGGGCGAATCGCCGGGCACCAGAAACAGATGCTGCCCGCGCAGCATCCACAGCCCGGTTTGCCACTCCGGCCCGTCTTTGCCATCGCCGCGCTGCAGCGGCAGCACGAAGCCCGTTGGGTTGTTGAGCCCGCGTTCGAACACGCGGCGGACGCGCTCGCGCTCGGCGGCGTCTTCGAGATGATTGTCCACCGGATCGACGTTGACCGGCAGATTGCGCTCGCGCTGCAGATAGTACACCGGATCTTCAAAGGCGGGGTTGGTGTATTCCGGATCGACGCCCAGACGCCGCGCCAGCGTTTCGGCGAAGCGCTGGGCATCGAGCGCGTTGAAATGGCATTCACCGTCGTCGCGGGCCAGCAGTTCGCGGTCGTGCCAGAGCGGCACGCCATCCTCGCGCCAGTAACAGGTGAGCGCCCAGCGTGGCAGCGGCTCGCCAGGGTACCACTTGCCCTGGCCGTAATGCAGCAGCGCGCCGCTGGTGAAGCGTTTCCGCAGCCGTTCCAGCAGGCGTCCGGCCGCCAGCCGCTTTTCCGGGCCGAGCGCGGCGGTGTTCCACTCCTCGCCATCCATGTTGTCGATGGAAACGAAGGTGGGTTCGCCGCCCATGGTGAGCCCGATGCCGCGGGCGCAAATGTCGCTGTCCACCTGGCGGCCTAGCTGGTCGATTAGTTTCCACTGTTCGTCCGTGTACGGCAGCGTGACCCGCGGATCTTCGTGGATGCGCGTCACCGTCATCGAGTGCGCGAACTCCACCTTGCTCGATTCCACGCCGCCGCTCACCGGCGCGGCGGTGGATGGCTCGGGCGTCGCCGCCAGCGGGAGGTGCCCTTCGCCGGCCAGCAGACCGGAGGTCGGATCGAGACCGATCCAGCCCGCGCCCGGCAGATACACTTCGGTCCAGGCGTGCAGATCGGTGAAGTCGGCGGACGGTCCCGCGGGTCCCTCCACCGGCTTGACGTCGGCCCTGAGCTGGATGAGATAGCCGGAGACGAAGCGCGCGGCCAGGCCCAGATTGCGCAGGATCTGCACCAGCAGCCAGGCCGTGTCGCGGCAGGAACCGCTCGCGAGGCGCAGCGTTTCCTCGCAGGTCTGCACGCCGGGTTCGAGGCGGATGGTGTAGGAGATGTCGTGCTGCAGCCGCTGGTTGAGACCCATGAGAAAACCCATGCAGGGTTGCTCGGAACGGTCGATCCCTTGCAAATACGTGCGCAGGCGCGGGCCGGGGGGGTGGGCTTCCAGAAACGGGAGCAGGTCCTTGCGCAAATCCGCGGGGTAACTGAACGGGATCTTCTCGGCCCACGGTTCGAGGAAAAAATCGAACGGGTTGACGATGGTCATCTCCGCGACAAGGTCCACTTCCACCGAGAAGTGGCGCACCTTTTCGGGGAAGACGACGCGGGCGAAATAGTTGCTGAAGGGGTCCTGCTGCCAGTTGATGAAGTGGCCGGAGGGCTCGATGCGCAGCGAGTACGCGGGCACGGGGGTGCGGCAATGGGGCGCCGGGCGGAGGCGGACCACCTGCGGCGAGAGGGTGACCAGGCGGTCGTAGTGGTAAGTCGTCTTGTGGTTCAGCGCGACGCGAATGGGCATGGGTTGACGGTCAGTTCAGGGAACCACCGCTGCGAAGCCGGACAGGGGTCGCGCAGTACCCGCGGCATGGAGGCAGGCGGAGTCCTGACTTGAATTATAGGGGATTGCGGACGTCAGGTCGGCGAGGAAGAAGTCTTTCCGTTTTCCGGGCGACCGTTCGCGGAGACTCGCTCGGTCTGGTGCCAGAGGTGGGGGTCGAACGTCAGGCGGCCCTGCAGGCTCTATAAGTTACAGATTCTACGTTGCCCAAAATGCCAAATTTGCCACCCTCGCCGTACACCATTGCACGCTATTGCACGCTGGCCGGCATCGTGGATTTTGCGGAGGTCACCAGTCGAGCGGGATTCCGCGGAGTCAACCGCAGCGCAATCAAACGCGCCCACGATACCACGGTAAGCAGCGAAGCGGTCCCTAATGGTGTGGGAATAGACTGGAAGAATCGACGGCCGCGTGGCCAGGGACGGACTTGAACACCCGACGCCAGCCTTTTCAGGGCTGGATTCAACCACGGCTATCTGATTCATACCAAAGGCCGAAAGGCGTCTCAGTGTCCCCAAAATCCTCATTTTATTGGGACAGTAATGGGACAAGATGGTGGCCGGTTGAACTTGCCTTCAATCCGAAGTCTTCACCAACGTATCCCCCCATTGCGCGGCTCTCCACAGATCCGCCAATCAGGCCAGTCCGTTCACCGTAAACCCCGCCCACCAGTAAGGGCTGGCGAACGGAAACGCTGCGGCACCACCAAACCATCGTCCCGCTGCGTTCATCCGTTCCCGCTTGGATACATCGCGTTCGGCCGATGCGGCCTGGAGCACCTCTTGAACCACGTATTCCCTTGAAAGACCGCGAAGTTCGCTTTGTGCCCTCCGCAATGCCATGGACGCATCCAGGCCCGCGGCGAACTCCCGTGCAAACGTCCGCATAAAGAGCCATGTGGCGACATCATCGACCTTCCAAAGCGCGCCGATCACGGTCGTAGCCCCCGCGCAAAAGGAACCCGGCGGGAAGGCCAAAACACTCCTCATGTCGGTCTTCAACATTGACTACGCCTGTCTCGCAGGTGCTCAGCACCACTAACCGGGTGTCGCTTAAGCGTACATCCCGAATAATCTCACCCAGCGTCAAGAGGGCGGGCTCAGGATGCTCCTCGGTATTGCTCGGGCTGCTGGGGGGTGGGAAGCTGCAGACCCGTTGCGACCAGATCCGGGCACGCATGGAGACGATGTACCTGGATAAACTCGATGGTCGCATCACCACAGAGTTCTACGACAAACACTCAGCCGCTTTTCGCCGCGAGCAGGATGGCGTGCTGCGCAGGATCCAGGATACCCAGAAGGCCACACCGGCACCCATCGATCAGGCTGTCGATCTGCTGCGGCTGACGAGTCGGGCCAGCGAATTGTTCGTGCAGCAACCCGCCGCAGAACAACGCCGTTTGCTCCAGGTGGTTGTCGAAAAAGCCGCCTGGCAGGACGGCGCGTTACGGACAACCCTGTTCGAACCGTTCGAGATCCTGCGCCATTCGAACCGGGAAAGTTACAGAAAAGAAAAGGAAAACCGCGGGTCAGGACGTGTATTGGATATTTGGCTCCCCACACTGGACACGTTTCGAACTTCTGCAGCCTGCACGATGTCCAT
>CAYVPZ010000489.1:0-4352 GCA_964453955.1 uncultured Solibacteraceae bacterium
GCCGCCGGCGTAGTAGTTGACCCAGGAGCGAAAATACTCCGACGCCCCAAAGACGCCGAGGAGTCCGGTGTACCCGATGGCCGGCGCGGCGCGCAGCAGGCGCCAGAGACGGCCCGCGAACCGTGGCGAATCCATGATGGCCAGCCGCACCAGAATCACCACCATGGGGATGAGCAGCTCCATGACGGCCAGCCGCTCGCTGTTCATCAGGGCGCGCACGATGGTGACGGCGAACAGAACGGCGCACTTTGGCAGAACCAGACGCCAGCCTTTCGCCATGCCGATGAGCACCGCCAGGACAAAAGCCACCATGGCCAGTTGCGTCAGCGTGGTAACGCCGCTGATGGTGCCCAGATATACTTCCTTCATCACGTAGGCGGCGCCCTTGTCGCCGTGCAGGACGCCGAGGGCCAGAGTCAGATCGGCCCCACGGGAGACGGCCGCGCCAGCCCACACCAGGTAGCCCGCGAGAGTCAGCCAGAAGCACGCGTTGAAGAGGCTCAGTATGGAGTTCCAGGGCAGGCGCTCCATCCACCGGGAATCCGCGGGGCGATTGCCGTGAAGGCGTTTCAGAGCGCCTGCCGCCGCGCCGAACGAGAACATGGCCACCGAGGCCAGCGTCATCCACAGGCGCGTCGCGTCGAAGAACTTGGGCGTTCGCCAATACAAGCGGTACATGGACTCGGGCACCAGGAACGCGGCCAGGGCCAGCAGGGTCCCCATCGCGCCGGCCACCCATGCCGGATGGAGCCACCAGAGTTCGCGTTCCCGGTTCATCTCACGTCTCCGCCGCCAGGCAGGCGGGCGCGGAACTCTCGGTGGTGCGCAGGGCGGCGAAAGTCAGGCTGGCGCAGACGAACGCTTCCGAGAGAACCACCGCCCAGGCCATCCCGATGTGCGCGAATCGCGGCGCCAGCACCACCGACAGCGCGACGTTCAGCACACCGGCGGCGATGATGCTCCGGTTGATGGCGCCGTCCCGGCCAAACGGCAGCAGCCACTGAATGCCTACCGAATTGGTGATGGACAGCAGCACCGGCAGCGCGGACAAAATGCGCAGCACCGCGACGGCCGGCTGGAACGCGCCGCCCAGGAGCCAGCGGATGAGCCACGGCGCGCTTGCGAACAGGCCGGCGCCGAGAGCCAGACCGCCGCCGATCATCGCCATGGCGCCCAGCCTGGCCAGCGGCGCGGCCGCATCGCGTCCCTGCTTCGCCAGATGACTCAGGCGCGGGTAGACGGCGTCACGGATGGGTATCAGCAGACCGTGCGCGGCTCTGGATATTTTCTCCGCGGCGGCAAAATAGCCCACTACCACGGGACCGGCGAACAAACCCAGCAGAAACGAATTGCCCACGCCGTAGAGGCTCTCCGCGCTGCGGAATACGAACATGGGCCAGCCCATGTGCAGCGCCTGCCCGACCAGCGCGGGCGTGGGGCGGCGCATGGGGATGTTCTGGCAGGCCAGCAGCAGCGCGGCGACGGTGGTGACGGCCGGGGCGATGCCCGCCAGCGCCATTACCTTCCAGCCGTCGGCCGGAGAGTGAACGAACACGAAGAGCCCGCACAGAGCGGCGGTCTTGCCACCAACCTCCAGCGCCGAGGACAGCCGTATGCGCTCCAGGCCCTGGAAGAACCAGATGGGCGCGAAACCCTGGCAAACGCCGTAGACCATTCCGCCCAGCAGCAGCGCGGGGTTCTCGCGGAGAAGAGGAATCCACTGCGCGACGGTCAGGGCCAGGGTGACGCCCAATACCGCCAGCAGCGCCTGCGCGCCGAGGACCCCGGCCATCACTTCGCCGCATTTCCGCGGGCACTCGCGGTTTCTGGCGATCTCTCGCGTGGCCGACAGATTGAATCCGAACTCGATGAGGATGACCAGGAACTCGGCCACCGCGGTGACGAAGGCCACCTTGCCCCATCCCAGCGGTCCCAGCACGCGCGCGAGGTAGGGCACGCTGATGAGCGGAATGATCTTCCGTCCGAACTGCACGCCGTACAGCGCCGCCACGTTCTGCGCCAGGCGACTGCTGGCGATGCGCCGCCCGTTCAACCTGTCCCTGAGCGCGGAGATCATCGTGCGCGGCCCCGCTAGCGGACGCCCCATATCGCCGCGATGGTCAGCGGCGCCTCGGCCAGCCGCATGAACGGCTCCACGCGGCTCACCCAGTTGCGCGGCACCACGATGGTGTCGCCCGAATGGATGGCAATGTCCTCGGCGATGTTCGACGCGGACATGAGTTTGCGCACGTCGAGCAGGCGCACTTCCGCGGTTTCCCGATCCCTCTTGCGCATCAGAATCACCTGGGTGCGTTTGGAGCTGTCTTTCAATCCGCCGCTGAGGGCCAGCGCTTCGATGAGGCTGACCTGGCCGTGCAATTCGAATCGGCCGGGATGCTCCACTTCCCCGGCCACCACGAAGTACGGCTTGACGTACTCGCGCAGCAGGACCTCCACTTCGGGATCGGCCAGACGGTCGGCCGCGCGAGCGGCAATGGCCTTCGAGGCCTGGTCGAGCGTGAGCCCGGCGAGCTTCACCTGGCCGACGAAGGGGAGCGATACGTAACCGTCCGGCTGCAGCGCGGCGGTGGCGTTGTATTCGGGCGTATAGCGATACTGGACTTCCACTTTGTCTTCCGGCTGCAGTTTGTACTGCGCATCGCGGTCCGCAAAGCCGCCGTTCTGGGCCACGGCCAGACCGCAGGACAGAGCAAGGGCCGCGAGGATCGCCGGGACGCGCGGGTCCGTGTTCAGGGTGACTTTCATAGCAGTTTGTAGAGGCACGCCGGCACCGGGTACGTCCGCTTGTTGAGCACCAGGCCGAGCAGGCGATCGGTGGAGTGCCGGAGCATTTTTTGCGCGTGCTCGATCTGATCGCGCCGCGTCTGTTGCGCGGCCACCACCAGAAACACGCCGTCCGCGTCCTGGCTCAGGCGAAGCGCGTCGCCCGCGCCGGTGAGGGCCGGGCAATCGATGAGCACGTAATTGAAATCCGCGGGAACGAAGTCCGGACAGATGCGATCGAGAAAAGCCCTGGGCACCTGTTTCATGTGGCCTTCGTCGAGCAGGGCCCAGACGTCGGCCGCTCGCTCCAGATAGCCCCGCGCGGCGTTGTGCAGATACTGATCGGCGGCGCCCTCCAGCATGCGCGAGGATGCCGTCAGCACCCGGCAGTGTTCCTCCTGGGCGAGAGCGCCGGCCACCAGTTGCACCACATAGCTGACGCCCGCACCGGAAGCGGGCGCGGTAAACACGAAGGCGCCCCGGCCGCCCCCCGCGGCGCGGGCGCGAATCATCGTTTGCAACAGGGGCTGCAGGAATCCGCGATAGTGGACGGGCGCCGCCGCGGCGGTGCGTCTCACCGGCTGGCGCGCGGGCGCGGCCGCGTTCCGATGGAGCTGCGAAACGGTGCTCATGACCTCCTGACCTTCACGCGCACGACGCCGGCGGAATTGTCCGGCGGCTGATAGCCGATGGTGGCCAGCACCGGCATTCCGGCGAACGATTCCAGCTCCCATGGCGTGCTCACGGTGCGCCGCGACTGGCCCATCACGAGCGCGCCGACATTCACCAGCGCCACGGCCAGCAGATAGCCTCCGATCAGCCCCCCGCTCACGCGCGGCTGCGGCAGCACGGGCACGCGGGGCGGCTCGGCGATGGCGATATTGGCGATCTTGCTTTTGTCCATGGCCTCCTGGATGCGCGCTTCTTCCCGCTTCTTCGAGTACAGAACGTAGTTGTCCTCGGCGGCTCTGATCTCCCGCAGCAGCTCCTGTTCGTCCGGGAGCATGCCCTCCAGACTGCCCAGCTCGGCGCGATACTGGCGGGTCTGCTGGCTCAGCGCCTCGATGCGCCCGGTGAAGCCGTTCGCGGTGGCCTCCGCGCGCGCCAGTTCGGTGTCGATGGTCTGGCGCAGCGGGTTCACGTCCGTGGCTTCCTCGGTGGAATTGAGTTTCTCGGCGCGATCGAGCGCTTTCTGGGTGTCCGCCATCTGCTGGTCGATCTGCTTCACCATGCGGTCGCCGGGCTGGAATTTGGTCAGCAGCTCGGTGCGTTTGTTGCGCAGCTCGGTCATGAGGGTGTTGAGCCGCTCCACCGAGTACTGGTTGGGGATCACCCGCTGCTGCGTGGCGATGCGGGGCGCCTCCCCGTTCTGTTGCCTCTTGAGGGTGGCGATGCGCTGGCGGGTCTCGCTCAGGCTGGCTTCGGCTTCCCGCAGTTCTCCCTGCACCTCCACCACCTTGTTGATCAGCAGTTCCTTTCGCTGGGGCGCGCCCACCACGCCGGAAGTCTTCTGGAACCGCAGCAGCTTTTCTTCGGCGTCGCGGAGCTTCTGCGCGTAGTCGCCGGCC
>CAYVPZ010000490.1:0-4351 GCA_964453955.1 uncultured Solibacteraceae bacterium
GCAGGCACATATTCATTTCGCCGTAGATGCAGCCGGGATGCGCGGGCGAGGGCGCCAGATCCTCCTGGCAGCGGCGAAGCTGGAAGAAATCGAGGAACTGGCTCTCGAAGTTCTCCACCTCCGCGCGCGAGCGGAACGGGCCGTAGTGCAGCGCTCGCGAACTCAGCCGAGTGCTGACATGGGTGCGCGGAAACGTGTTGGCCAGCGTCACTTTCACGTAGGCCGGCATGCGCAGGCGGATCAGCTTCAGATACTGGTCCGGAAAAACACGGCGCATCACCGCGTAGTGCAGCAGCGCGCCCTCCAGCGCCGAGGCCACTGGCCAATATTCGACGCCCGTGAGCACCCCGCCCAGGCCCAGCAGTTTCACCACGCGGCGCACCCGGCGGCGCAGCATGGTGGTGCGCGCGGCGTAGGCGGAACGCTCGCCGGCCCGGAGCACGAACACCGCCGCGATATCGGGCAGCGCCGCCAGATCGGCATCGGAAGGGTTGTTTACCTCGATGGGCGCTGTTTCCACCTCGTTGCGCATAGGGCCTATCAGCAGTCTACAAGCGGACGCGCGGCAATAGGCCGTGTTTCCTCGGGGCAGCGGGACGGCGCGCCCCTGAGGGTGTGTCGCCCGGATACAATCAGCCCCGGTAGAGGCCATGTAAGTGGCTGACTGGCAAGCTTTTCCTGTGGCTGGAGAGTTGCTTGAACCTTGTTGGGTGTTATGCGCAGTCTGCAGTTCCTGATCCTCGTGTGCCTGGTGTGGGTACCCGCGAGAACTTCCACCCTGCAGCACCTGACCCTGAAAGACATGGCGTTGCAATCCACCGAGATTGTCCGTGGGCACGTGCAGCGCGGCAAGCCAGCCTGGCACGGCTCTCAGCTTTTCACGCACTACCTGGTTTCCGTCACCGACCGCTGGAAAGGCGCGGGCGGACCGGTGGTGGACCTGTCCGTCCAGGGCGGCGTTCTCGACGGCCTGCGGCAAACCTGGGCCGGCACGCCCAGCCTGGCGGACGGCCACGAGTACGTCCTTTTCCTGTGGCGCAGCCCGTCCGGGCTCAACCTGGTCATCGGCCTGTCGCAGGGGCTGTTTGCGGTGAACTCGCCGGCCGAAGAGGCCCTGCAGTCCTCCACCACGGAAGCCATGGTGGATCAGGCCGGGGCGGAAATGACGGCCGCGCCGATGCGGATGAAACTGACCGAAATGCGCAATTACGTCCAGCGCGTGCTGGCGGAGGGAAAATGAGAGGAGTGATTACCAGGGTTCTGGCGGTGGTGGCGGCGTTGCTGCTGGCCGGCGGCAGCGCACGGGCGTATTACTACTACATCCATTTCGACGCCAGCGGCTACGCGCTGCCGGCGAAATGGGACCTTGCCACCCTTTCGAACAACACCGTGTACTTCTACGTCGCCGATTCCGGCCTGAACACCTCGGCGATGTTGCCCGGCGACGGTTATGCGCCATTCCTGAGCGAGCTGCGGGCCGCCGCCAACGTGTGGAATGCCGCGCCCGGCTCGGCCATCCGCATCGCCTACGGCGGCCTGTTTCACTCTAACGGTTCCGACAACAACGCCGGGATCAACGTAGACTTTTCCGATACCATTCCGGCCGGTCTGCTGGCGATTTCCGGCGTGACCACCCCGGCAAATCCTGCCGCCGGGGCGACCTTCATGCCCATTTCGAGGTCCCAGCTCCTGTTTCCGAACCTCCCTATCGGTTACGATGGCCCGGGCGTCCCCCTGGCCACCTGGAGCGAGCTGTTCTTCACCACCGCTGTCCATGAGTTCGGCCACAACCTGGGCCTGCAACACACCACTACTTCCGCCGCCATGTCCACTTATGTAACCAGCGGTGTAAGCAAGGCAAAGCCCCTCGGCGGCGACGACATTGCCGGGCTGTCCACGCTGTATCCGGTGCCGAGTTCAGTGCCCCAGTTCGGCAGCATCTCCGGCCAGGTGACGTTCACCGGCGGCGCGCCAGTGAATCTGGCCGCGGTGGTGGCCATCCCCGCCGCCGGCGACGCCGTGAGCGCAATGACGCTTCCGAACGGAACTTACGAAATTGACGGCATCCCTCCGGGCTTTTACTGGGTGTACGCGCAGTCGCTCCCGCCCGCTCTGGAAGGCGAGACGGCGAATCTCGGGCTGATCTATCCGCTGGCCGCCGATGGCGTGACCCCGGTCCCTCCCGGCTGCACCGGTCCGTCGAATCCGCAGGAATGCTACTTTCAGACCACCTTCTATCCGGGCACGACTAACTGGCGCCAGGCCGGCGAGGTCCAGGTTTCGGCGGGTGTGGCGCAAGGCTCCATCAATATGCAGGTGGAGCCGCGCAGCTATATGTCGGTGAGCTCGGTGAGGAGTTACGGCTTCGTGCCCGGCGGCGTTGCGGTGGGCGCGCCGCCCATCCTGAAGGGAGGACCGCGCCAGACGCTGATTGTGGCCGCGCCGTCGGGCCAGACGCCGACAGGGGAGTGGTACGGCATGCTCTATCCGGAGGGGAGTACAGACCCGAATCAGTTTGAGCCCGGGATCAGCTTCGACGCGCTGGGCTGGGTCTTCCAGGTGGTGCCAAATAGCGCCCGGCAGTATCCGGCTCCCAATCCGAACGGCTATGTTGCGGTGGACGTGACCGCCAGCAACCTGGCGCCCAACGGCCCCCGGCACTTCATCATCCAGAGCGCCGACAACGTCTATATCCTGCCGGCGGCCATGCAGGCGGTGTCCGGTCCGCCACCCTCGGTGAGCGGCGTGCAGGCGCTTGCGGGTGGGACCGTGGCGGTGAACGGGTCGAACCTCTCCACCGCCACACGCATCGTGTTCGACGGCGCCGCCGCGACCATACAGAGCGTGGTGAGCAGTCGTCAACTCATCGTGTCGCTGCCGCTGGCAAGCCCGGGATTCGTATCCCACGTCGAGGCGCTCGATGGGACGGCATGGTCGTCGTCGGACGGACAGAGTTCGTTGTATATCTCGGGCGACTCCGGCGTGGCCACCTATACCTTCCCGGGATCGGGCGCACCCTCTCTGTCGGTGACTTCCGGGACCTTCCCCGCCGGCGGCTCCATGACCGTGGACGTAATCGGCACAAATACGGACTTTGTGCAGGGCCAGACGTTCGTGGGTTTTGGCACCAGCAGCGTGGTGGTCACCAGCGTGAATGTGCTGGACAGCGGCCATTTGCAGGTGATCGCGACTGCCGCCGCCGGGACCTCCGTCGCGACCACGGATATCAACGTGACCACCGGGCTCAGCGTGATTTCGAAGTATCTCGGCAACAGCGTGACAGGCATGTGAAGCGTTGCGGGCGCGCCACAGTCACTGGCCGCGCGCTGTCTTTGAACGCGGCTGACGCGGCGTGTCCGCCTTCAGTTCCGCCTGCTTCTTTTTTGGCAGCTTCGCGAAAATCAGATGGTAAGCCTGCCTGAGCAGGCGCTCCAGTTCCATGGCCGAAAGCGCGTCCAGCGTCTCGATCGCCACCCATTGGGCGCGGGCAAGGTACGGCGCCGGGATGATGCCCGGAACTTCGGTGAGGGTGGCAAATTCGTCCGGCGCGCACTTGAAAGAGAGCCAGACGCCCTGCGACTCCAGCGCCGCTATGGCATAAATCTTCCCGCCCACCTTGAATACCAGATGCTCGCCCCATTGCACCGATTCGGTGGTGTGCGGCAGGGCAAGGCAGAGCCGGCGAACCCAGACGACGTTCATCGTTAGCCTTCGATGCCCATTTGCGAGAGCCGGTAGCGCAGCGCGTTGCGGGTCAGCCCCAGCATGCGCGCCGCCTGGCTCTTGTTGCCGCTGGCCCGCTTCAACGCGTCGCGAATGACCGCCTGCTCGTATTCGTCGAGGGTCATCCCGTCCGGCAGACTGTACTCGGAATTCGACGCCGGCCGCTGCGCGCGCGGCGCGGTATCGAGGCGAATGTCGGCCGCGCTCAGCACCGGCTGAGAGGACAGAACCATGCTGCGTTCGATGACGTTCTCCAGCTCGCGAACATTCCCCGGCCAGTGATACTGCATCAGCTTCTGAATGGCTTCCTCGGAGATCGCCTGGGCGACGCTGCCGAGGTCCTTCGCCAGCTTGTGCACGAAATGCTCGGCCAGGAGCGGAATGTCCTCGCGCCGCTCGCGCAGCGGCGGGATGCTGATGGGCACGACGTTCAGCCGGTAGTACAGGTCCTCGCGGAAGGTGCCCTGTTCGAGCGCCGCGCGCAGGTCGACGTTGGTGGCCGCCAGCACGCGAACGTCGATGTGCCGCGTCTTGTTGCTGCCCAGGCGCTCGAACTCGCGTTCCTGCAGCACCCGCAGCAGCTTCACCTGAATGGACGGCGGTACGTCGCCGATCTCGTCCAGAAACA
>CAYVPZ010000491.1:0-4338 GCA_964453955.1 uncultured Solibacteraceae bacterium
CGGCCCGCCCCGTGCACTACCCCCCGGCGCACTATTCTGTAAGTAAACAGACCCTATGAAACCGCTCGGTTCCGACTGTCGCGTCCTCGTCGCCGACGACCAGACCGACGTTATCGAGGCCCTTCGCCTCCTCCTCAAGGCCGAAGGCTACGCCATCGAGACCGCCACCTCCCCCGCCCAGGTGGTGGCCGCCATCGAGGCCCGCGATTTCGACGCCGTCCTCATGGACCTCAACTACAGCCGCGACACCACCTCCGGCCAGGAAGGCCTCGACCTGCTGATGCGCATCCAAAGCGTCGACAGCCTGCTGCCGCTGGTGGTGATGACCGCGTGGGGCTCGGTGGGCCTCGCCGTGGAGGCCATGCGCCGCGGCGCCCGCGACTTCATCCAGAAGCCTTGGGAAAACGAGCGCCTGCTCAGCGTCATCCGCACCCAGATCGAGCTCAGCCGCGCCCGCCGCGTGGGCCAGCGCCTCGAAGCGGAGAACCGGCTGCTGCGGGCCGAGGGCGCGCCCACCATGATCGCCCAGGCGGCGTCCATGCGCCCCGTGCTGGACATCATGTCGCGCGTGGGCCCCTCCGATGCGAACATCCTGATCACCGGCGAGCCCGGCACCGGCAAAGAGGTCGTCGCCCGCACCCTGCACGTCATGTCCAACCGTTCCAACAAGCCCATGGTGACGGTGAACGCGGGCGGCCTCGCCGAAGGCATCTTCGAGAGCGAGCTGTTCGGACACATCAAGGGCGCATTCACCGACGCCAAAATGGACCGCGTGGGCCGCTTCGAGCTGGCCGACACCGGCACGCTGTTTCTGGACGAGATCGCCAACGTGCCCATGAACCTGCAGGCGAAGATGCTGCGCGTGCTGGAGATCGGCGAAATGGAGCGGGTGGGCTCCTCGAAGACCCGCCGCGTGGACGTGCGGGTGCTTTCCGCCACCAACGCGCATCTGGACGAAGAGGTGGCCAACGGGCGCTTTCGCCAGGACCTGCTGTTCCGGCTGAACACCGTGGAGATTCATCTGCCCCCGCTGCGCGACCGCCGCGAGGACATTCCGCTGCTCTCCAATCATTTTCTGGGAATGCACGCGCAGCGCTATCGAAAACGCATCATGGGCTTCGACAGTTCCGCCCTGCAGGCGCTGCTCGAAAACTCCTGGCAGGGCAACGTGCGCGAGCTGGACCACGTGGTGGAGCGCGCCGTGCTCATGGCCCAGGACACGCTGATTCGCACCAGCGACCTGGCGTTGCGCAGCGGCGGCGGGGCCGCTCCGCGCCTGGAGGACATGACCATCGAAGAGGTGGAGGCCTTCCTTATTAAGAAGACCCTCGCGCGGTACAACGGTAACGTCAGCCATGCCGCCAGCGCACTGGGGCTGAGCCGCAGCGCGCTCTACCGGCGTCTGCAACGCTACGGGTTGTAACGTGTTAGAGCGGCAAAAAAACGGGGACAGACTAACTGATATGGTTTCAGGCGCCAAACACGTACGCAGTAGTCTGTCCCCCGCTTTTTTGCCGCTCTCCGTGCTGGGGCGCCCGTTTGATTTCGGGCACACCCCATGAAGCTCTTCCGCAAGCGGCACATCGTCCACGAGCAGCGCATGATGCTGCTGGCGCTGGCCGCCGGCCTGCCCGCGGTCATCACCTCCATGATCGTCATCTGGGTGGTGGACGCCTACTCGCCCAAGGTGGAGTGGACGCTCTCGGTGCTCATCATCGGCTGCTGGCTGGGCTTCGCGGCGAATGTGAAGGAGAGCGTGGCCAACCCGCTGCGCACGCTCGCCAACCTGCTGGAAGCCATGCGCGAGGGCGACTATTCCATCCGCGGCCGCGAAGACCGCAACGAGGACGCGCTCCGCGAGGTCATGCAGCAGGTGAACGCCATGAGCGCCACCCTGCGCACCCAGCGGCTGGGGGCCATGGAAGCCACCACATTGCTGCGAAAAGTGATGGAGGTGATCGAGGTCGCCATCTTCACCTTCGACGAGCATCACCGCCTGCGCCTGGTCAACCCGGCCGGCGCGAAGATGCTGGAACAACCGATGGAGCGGCTCATCGGACTGGACGCGGAAGCTCTGGGGCTGGACGCGTTTCTCACCGGTCCCGCGCAGCAAACCGCCGCGCGCCAGCTTCCCGCGGGAATGCGCCGCTGGGGTGTCAGCCGCACCGCTTTTCGCGAGGGCGGCCTGCCCCATTCGCTGCTGGTGGTGGCCGACCTCACGCGTCCTCTGCGCGAGGAGGAACTGACCGCGTGGCGTCGGCTGGTGCGCGTGCTCGGCCACGAGCTGAACAACTCCCTCGCCCCCATCAAATCCATCGCCGGATCGCTCGAAACGCTGCTCCGCCGCGACCCGCTGCCGGAGGACTGGCGCGACGACATGCGCAGCGGCCTGAACGTCATCGCCAGCCGCAGCGAGTCGCTCAGCCGCTTCATGAGCGCCTATGCCCGCCTGGCCAAACTGCCCCCGCCCACGCTGGTTCCCATTCGCGTGGGCGATCTCCTCCGCCGCATCACCGGCCTCGAAATGCGCCTGCGGCCCACGCTGCTGCCCGGCCCGGATTGCACCATCATGGGCGACGGCGATCAGCTCGAACAGGCGCTCATCAATCTGGTCCGCAACGCCGTAGACGCGTCGCTCGAAACCGGCGGCGGCGTGGAAGTGGGCTGGCGCCGCGAGAACGCTCATCTGGAGGTCTGGATTCGCGACCAGGGGCCGGGCCTCGCCAACACCGGCAATCTCTTCGTGCCGTTCTTCACCACCAAGCCGGGCGGTTCCGGCATCGGACTGGTGCTCAGCCGGCAAATCGCCGAAGCGCACGGCGGCACGCTCTCGCTCGAAAACGTCGCCACCGGCCACGGCTGCGAAGCCCGGCTCACCCTGCCCGTGGAATAGTAATGGCCGTTGGACGCGTTATCGTCATTCTTGGTCTTATGTCCAGCCAGCCTGCCTTTCCCGCGGACCTCTCTCCGGCCCGCTGGCCGGCGGAAGAGAGAGCGCGCGCGGAACAGGCGGAAATGTCTCCATCGCCCGCCCAGGCCAGAACCGTCGAGGGGCAATCCGGGCTCGTCGCCGCAACCATGTCCCCGATTTCGGTTCGGGCCGGAATCGAGGCGCTCCGCCAGGGTGGAACGGCCGCCGATGCCGCCGCCACGGTCGCGCTCACGCAGGTGACCACCGCGCTGGGGTCCTATGTATCCGCCGCGGGAATGCTGCGGCTGGTCTACTACGACGCCGGCTCCGGCAAAGTCACCTCACTCGATGCGGGCTGGAATTCCTGGCTCGGCGAAACGCAACCGGCAACCATTCCCACCAGCGAGCCGGGATCGGAGGGGCGTAAGACGCTCGTCCCCGGCTTCATGGCTGGCATTGAAGCGATGCAAAAACGCTTCGGCCGTCTGGCTTTCGCCGAGGTTTTTCAGCCGGCCATCTGGTACGCCGAAAACGGGGTCGCCATCTCTCCGCTGCTCGCCTACTATTTCGGCATGCGCGAAACGGTTCTGTCGCGCACGGAGGAAGGCCGGCAGTTTCTTCACCAGCGGGCCGGAAACCGCTCCGTGCAGTCTGACCTGGCAACAACGTTGCGCGGCGTGGCGAAGGATGGCGCTGCGTATATGTACACCGGCCCGTGGGGCCGGCAGTTCGTGGATGCGGTTCGCCGCGAATCGGGCAAGGCCACCATGGACGACATGAAGCGCTACCAGCCCGTTTGGGAAGAGCCGCTCAGCACCACCTTTCTGAGCAACGAAGTTTTCGGCCCCGGCCACCAGGTGCTCGAAGCGATGAACCAGGTGAAGGCGCGCCGGACGCACGAGCTGGGTCCTTATTGGAAGGACTGGAGAGCTTTCCGCGACCTGTCGGCGATCCTGCAACCGGCGCCCGCCGGGAGCCACAGCGACGCCGTCGTGGTGATCGATCGCTGGGGCAATGTCGCCGCGCTCGTGCATTCCATCAATACCGTGGTGTGGGGCGCCACCGGCATCGTCGTCGGAGGGGTGCCGATTGCGGATGCCGCTGTCGTCAACAAATACCGGCTGCGAACCATGAAGCCCGGCGATCGCGTCCCCAACGAGATGGAGCCGATCATTGTTATGACGGGGACAAAGCCCGTGCTGGCCACCGCGGCCATCGGCAGTTCGTTAACGGCGGAGACCGTCCGGCTGCTGGTGGGCATTCTCGGAAACCGTCTGGACGCCGCCGCGGTGATGGCCGCGCCCCCGCTGCTCTACAACTACATGACACCGCGCGAGCAGTTCGTTCCCCAAGGCGCCTACGACGCGGACTTCCTCGGCAGCCTGAAAGCGGCCGGTGTGTTTGTGCATGAGCCGGCGACCACCGAG
>CAYVPZ010000492.1:0-4333 GCA_964453955.1 uncultured Solibacteraceae bacterium
TGTTTGTTGCGCTGCTTCGACAGCGGCATACGCATCACCTTATCCGCTGAGCGTCAAGTCCGATGTAGTACATATCGTCTCTGAGGAGCCTCCGAGGTTGTTCTCTGAATCAGCAGCCGCTGAGTTCAGCTTCTTGTAACACCTCGTGCTCCTCCTCGACTCAGCATTCAAACAATTCGGCCGGAACTCGGAAAAGCTGCCGATTTGCCCGCGCCGGACAGTGTACACCAATTCTCATCCTGATCCGTGTAGAGTGCTCGGAATCCCAGCGAGGGTCCATTCATCGATCACACGTTCTCGAACCCGGGGATGGTTCTGAACCGGAACAGTGACCCTTCAAGCCACCGATCGGGCTGTGGCAACGTCTATAGTGGTAGATAGTAGGACGTGTTATTCCCCCACTCCAATACGTCTCGGGCCCCTCGTCTTTCCGGGCGCACGGGGATTCGTGGGTTCGCGTTCGGCTTGATACTGCTGGGGATGTGCGTCTTCGCCTGGGGCCTGAAGTACAAGTTGTCGCTGTACGATCCCCCGCAATCAGTCTCGCACCACATGCCGGCGGCCAAGCTGCTGGCGGGCAAAAAGCAGATTACTTTGTCGGTGATTGATTGGCGGGCCGCGACAGCTCAGGATGCGACGCTGGCTCTGCTTACGTTTGCGCTCGCGTTTTTGGCGCTGATGGGCGTGGGAATCCGGCCTGCCATGGGCAGCAGGAGATTGCTGCTGGCTCCAGCTCGGCGAATGACGACGCGGGCCGGACTGGCTGCGCATTTCACACGACCCCCGCCGCATTGCCGCTAAATCTCTCATCTCAATGGCAACACCGTTCCGTCGGTCAGCGCCCGTTTCCGGAGCGACCTGAAGTTGCAATCCATCAGGGCGCGTGAGCAATTCCCGATCTGGACCATTGCTCAGGTCTCGCCGGGCTCCAGGCCATTTAGCGCAATTCGCAATTCAACAGAGGATTCCCGCATGCATAAGCGTTTCTGGGTCTTGCTTTCTGCCATCGTTCTCGCGATAGTCGCGATCGTTCTGGTGTGGCATAGTCATCGGCGCAGCACCGTTGTCGAGGCCGCGCCCGGGCCGCCAGCGGCTCAAGTGGCCATGGTCCAGCGCGGCAACATTGCGCAGGTGCTGACTTTGGCGGGTCAGTTTCAGCCTTACCAGGTGGTGGACGTTCACCCCAAAGTGAGTGGGTTCATCCGCCACATCTATGTGGATATAGGCGACCGCGTGCACCAGGGTGAGACGCTGGCGGTGCTGGAGGTGCCGGAGTTGCAGGCACAGTTGTCCGGCACGGTTTCAGAAGTGGCGCGCAGCAAGGATGAGATTGAGCGGGCGCAGCATGTGGTGAAGGCAGCCGAGTCGAAGTACGCGGCACTGCACTCCGATTATCAGCGGTTGTTGCAGACCTCGCAGGCGCAGCCGGGGTTGGTGGCGCAACAGGAACTGGACGATGCGCAGGCGAAAGATTTGTCTGGCGAGGCCGATGTGGATGCGGCGAAGGCTGCGCTGGACGCCGCGCAGAAGGGGATGGAAGTTTCGCGCGCCGATAACCAGCGCGTGGGCGCGATTGCGGGATACACCAACGTGGTGGCGCCGCTGGATGGCGTGGTGATCTGGCGTTATGCGGATACGGGGGCGCTGATCCAGTCCGGCATCGGGTCGAACAGCCAGGATTTGCCCATAGTGAAAGTGGCGCAGAGCGGCGTGATGCGGCTGCGGCTGCCGATTCCGGAAAACTATGTGCGCTACGTACACCCTGGCGACCAAGCGCAGGTGCGGGTGGACGCGCTGGGCCGGTCGTTCAGGGGCGATGTGGTGCGGTTCACGCGCGAGTTGAATTTCGAGACCCGCACCATGGAAACCGAGGTTGACGTGCCGAACAAGGACCTGAGCATCGACTCCGGCATGTACGCGAATGTGCTGATGCAACTGAACCACGTGGACAACGTGATGACGGCACCGGTGAGCGCTGTAGTGCTCAACGGAAATCAGCATGAGGTGTATGTGCTGGACAGCGACAACCGGGTACATGTTCGTATTGTGCAGATCGGGATTCAGGGAAATCAGCTGGTAGAGATCCAGAGCGGGTTGGCGCAGGGGGATCGGGTGATTCTGGCGGCGCAGTCGAAATATGGGGAAGGGGAGAAGGTTAGGCCGGTTGTGACGAATACGTCTGCTTCGGAGACGGCGACGCAATCTGGTGGAACGATCGACATGAACGCGGAAGCGAATTCCGGAAACGACGGGGTCGAGTAAGCGATGCCGAAGTTTGCGCTCCGTTTTCCTTATTTCATTTTGATGCTCTGCCTGATGGTTGCGCTGGTGGGGATTGTGAACCTGTCTTCGATGCCGGTGGATCTGTTTCCGGACATCGACATGCCGGTAGTGGTGGTGGCGACGTTCTACAACGGCATGCCGCCAGAGCAGATTGAGGCGGACATCACCAACACGTTCGAGCGGTTCTTCACGCTGGCTGCCAACGTAGATCACAGTGAGTCGCGCTCGCTGACGGGCGTGAGCCTGATCAAGATTTACTTCAAGCCGGGTACGGATCCAAACGCGGCACTGAGTAATGTGGCGAACCTGGCGATGGCCGATCTGCGGCGTTTGCCGCCGGGCACGCTGCCGCCGGTGGTGCTGGGGCTGACGGCTTCTACGCAGCCGGTTTGCCTGGTGACGCTTGAGGGCAAGGGACTGAACGAGACCCAGCTGAAAGACCTGGCGCAGTTCCAGGTGCGCAATCAAATCTCAAACGTGCAGGGCGCGTCGGTGCCGCAGCCGTATGGGGGAACCTATCGACAAATTCAGGTGTACGTGGATCCGCTGAAGATGGAGGCGCGGAATCTCAGCCTGAACGACGTAGTGCAGTCGGTGGACAGCTCGAATTTGATTCTGCCCGCGGGCGACGTGCGCATTGGGGATAAAGATTTCAATATTTACGCCAACAGCCAGTTTCCGAGCGCGGAGTCGATGAACCAGATGCCGCTGAAATCGGTGGGCAATGGGTCGGTGCTGGTGGCGGATATTGGGCATGCGGTGGATGCGGGCGCGCTGCAGTACAACATTGTGCGCATCGACGGCCAGCGCAGCGTGTATGTGCCGGTGTTCAAACAGGGCGGCAACAGCAACACCATCACGATTGTGGATGGGATGAAGAGCGCGATCCGGCATTTGGTCGATATTCCGGCATCGCTGAAGACGGCGGTGGTCTTCGATCAGTCCGTATTTGTGAAGCAGGCGCTGCGTAATGTGGGAAAAGAAGGAGGCATTGGCCTGTTGCTTACCGGGCTGATGATCCTGCTGTTTCTGGGCAGCCCGCGAGCGACGATTGCGGTGCTGCTGGCGGTACCGCTATCCGCACTGGCCTGTTTGCTGATCACGAACATGACGGGGGGATCGATCAACACCATGATTCTGGGCGGCCTGGCGCTGGCCTTTTCGCGCCTGATCGATAACGGCGTCGTGGTGCTGGAAAATATCTTTCGCTACATGGAAATGGGGGAACCGCCGAGGATTGCCGCGGAAAAGGGCGGCTCGGAGGTTTCGCTTGCTGTGCTGGCGGCCACGGTGACTACTTCCATCGTGTTTCTGCCGGTGGCTGCGCTCTCCGGCGTCAGCAAGTATTTGTTCACCCCCCTGGCATTGGGCGTGGTGCTGTCGATGTTCGCTTCCTATGCATTTGCCATGACGGTGGTGCCGCTGTTCTGCGCCCTGTTTATTCATCGCCATGGCGGTCATGCAGCAAAGCAGAAGCGGCAATTCGGGTTTGAGCCGGTCGTCGAGGGCTTCAATAATTATTTTCATCGTCTGGTGGAATGGTACGAGCGGCAGGTGAGGCGAGTCCTGCTGCGTCCCGGCCTGACCGTCGGCGCGACTCTGGCCGGCGTCGCCGTGGTGCTGGTAGCGCTGGTTCCGTTCATGGGGCGCGCCTACTTTCCGCGCACCGATCCTGGGCAATTCGTCATCAATGTGCGGATGCCGAGCGGGACGCGCCTGGAAGTCAGCGACCAGTACATCGCGAAAGTGGAGCAGATCATTCGCAAGGAGGTGCGTCCTGGGGACCTGGGGATGATCGTCTCGAACATCGGCGTGTATCCGGATCTCTCGGCCATCTTCACTTCCAACGCATCGATGGACACGGCCTTTGTGCAGACCAGCCTGAAAGACGGGCACAGCATCGGAAGCTACGTATATATGGAGCGAGTGCAGGAGCGCCTTGCGAGCGAGATGCCGGAGCTGACCACGTACTTCCAGGCGGGCGGGCTGATCGACGGCGTCATCAATCAGGGATTGCCGGCGCCGATCGACGTGCAGATCAGCTCGATGG
>CAYVPZ010000493.1:0-4320 GCA_964453955.1 uncultured Solibacteraceae bacterium
CCCGGTTCCACGGTGCATCTGACGCCGCAGTTCGTGCGCTTCTTCAATCATGCCGCGGCGCTGTCGGACGCGTTTTACACGGGTGGAGCGAAGGAACCTCATCTGGCTTACAATATGCGTTCGATGCCCTCGGAAGGCCTGAAAACCATGACGCTGCGGCTGGACGGCCAGACCCTGAAGGCCACCGGAGACGGAGGCCAGAGCATGCAGTTCACATGGCCGGGCAGCGCGCACGAGGCTCATCTGAACGGCAGCTTGGGCGGGCCGGAATTCGGTTTCGAGAGCTACGACGGTCTGTGGGCGGTGTTCCGGTTCTTCGGCGACGCCGACCGCTCCACGCCGTCCGGCAGCGGATACAACTTCGAATGGGTGCCGCGGCAGGGCCAGGGACGTCAGCCCATGACGCTCGAAAACGGCAAGCCGCTCACGGTGCGCTTTTTCCTTGAAATGTCGCCGCCAATTTTCCAGAAGGGGTACCTGTCCGGGTACGAGTGCGTGTCGAGGGTGGCACAGTGAGGGGTGTGCCATCATAGCCTCATGGAACAACAGGCTACCTACGACGACGCAAAGCTGATTCTTCAGCTCTACGAAATGCGGCGCGAGGCGCGTTTGCGCGAGGCGCGCAGGTGGTTTGGCGGTGATTTCTATTGCCAGACCATGGACGAATTCGCGGCCCTTTGCCCGCCCAACTCCGAGGAAAACGCCTCCTTCCGCATGGTCACCAGCTACTGGGCGATGGTGGCCTCATTCATCACCAGCGGGGTCCTCCACGAAGAGCTCTTTTTTCAGAGCGGACAGGAGTTGCTGTTCACCTGGACCCGGATCAGGCCGTTGATGCCAGGCATCCGGGCGGCGTTCGCGAATCCGAACTATCTGAAGAATGTGGAGACGGTGGCCGAGGGCTATATCGCCTTTATGAACCGCGCGAACCCCGGCGCGTACGACTCCTTCGCGGCGCGCGTCGCCGCGCGGCCCGCCCAGACGGCCAAAGCCAGCTAGCCAGCCGCCACGAAAATGAGCAAATACGTGATCACCGGAGGTGCGGGGTTCATCGGCTCCGCGCTGGTGAGGGCCTGTTTGGCCGGCGGCAGTCAACAGGTGGTGGTGATTGACAATCTGCTGACCGGGCACGAGCGCAACCTCGAGGAAGTCCGCGGCGCCATTCAATTCTGCCGCCTGGACATTCGCGATTACGACGCCATCGCGCCGCTGATCGAGGGTGCCGACGCGCTGTTTCACCTGGCCGCCATCCCCTCGGTTCCGCGCTCCATCTGCGACCCCGTGCCTTCGCACGAGGTGAACATCGACGGCAGTTTTCAGGTGCTTCGCGCGGCCGCCGCGGGCGGGGTCAGGCGAGTGGTGTATGCGGCCTCCTCCTCGGCTTACGGCGACACGGAAGTGCTGCCGAAATCCGAGGCCATGACGCCGCGGCCCAAATCGCCCTATGCCGCGCAGAAACTCATGGGTGAGTATTACGCCAGCGTCTTTGCTTCCTGCTTCGGTCTCGAGACGGTGTCGCTGCGCTTCTTCAACGTCTACGGCCCGCGGCAGGATCCGTCCAGCCCGTACTCGGGCGTGCTCTCGCTGTTCATGCGGGCGCTGATCGAGCGGCGCGCGCCCACCATTCACGGCGACGGCGAACAGTCGCGCGACTTCACGTATGTGGACGACGTGGTCGCGCTGGCGTTGAAGGCGGCGGTGGCGCCCGGCGTTTCCGGCAACGTCTACAACGCGGGCAACGGAAATCGCTACACGCTGAACTACGTCTGGGACCAGTTGCAGAAGATCGAGGGGGTGGTCATCCCGCCCATCTACGCCTCTCCGCGAGCGGGCGACGTGCACGATTCCCAGGCGGACACCACGGCAGCCGTGCGCGACCTCGGCCACGCCCCGGCGTTTTCGCTGCAGGAAGGGCTGCGCCGGACGCTGGAGTGGTACAAGCGGAGCGGCTGAGACAGGCGATCCACTGGGGTGATCCTTGCGGCGGTGTTTTTGCTGGTTGCGCTCGGCAACCTCGGTGCGGTGTTTGGCCGGATCCTCGGCAAGCGTGTATCGCTGATTCCCTTGGTGGGCGGGCTTGCAGGGACAGCCGCCTGCTTCAGGCGCCCGTTCGCGGTACACGCACACTGGTGGTGGGCGCCGCCGATCGCCGATCTCGGAACTGGTTATCTTGGCCTGGCGACGATTATCTTCCTGATCCGCCGGAGGCGCCGTGGCGATCGCGCGTGAGCGAGATCAGCTCCGCTTCTCCTTGTCCTCGTGATACTCCATCTCCGTGTTCACTTCCCAGAGATTCGCCTTATCCGTAACCCCCGCAGCGATGTTGTCCACGGCGATCATCGCTGTCAGCATGGAGTGATCCTGGTTGTTGTACTTGTGCATCCCGTTGCGGCCCACCAGGAACAGGTTCTCGATGCCGTCCACGAACTCACGCACTTCCCCGAACCGGCCGTAGGAGCCGAAGTACGCCGGATAAGTCTTCTCCATTCGCAGTACGGTGCCGTCCACCACCGCGGCCTCGTCGATGATGCCGATCCTGGCCAGTTCCTCGCGGCCCAGCCGGATCGTCGCCTCGTCGGACATCGTCCACAGCTCGTCGCCCTCGTTGCAGAAGTATTCCAGCCCCAGCCACACCTTCGCCGGGTCGCTGACCATCCAGGGGCTCCAATTGTTGAACACCTGCAGGCGGCCGATCCGCACGTCCGGCTCCTGAATGTAGATCCAGTTGTCGCTGATCAGCTTCTTCCCCTGGGGAGTCGAGTCGTTGATCCTCAGCCCGTCCACCAGCAGCCCGACGGTAATGAAATCGCGATAGACCAGACCGTCGGACACTTCCAGCACGCTGGCCGGCGGCGCGGGCTCGAACGCGCGCAGCAGCTCCTTGATGGGCGCGGTGGAGAAGAAGTAGTCGCCTTCGAACAACTCGGCGGCGCCGCTGGCCGCGTGGGTCGCCTGCACGGCGCGAACGCGCGACCCCTCGGTGAAGATCCGGTCCACGCGGTAGCCCGTACGGATCTCGCCACCCAGCTTCTGTACCTGGCAGGCCACTTCCTCCCACATCTGGCCCGGCCCCAGCTTCGGGTACATGAACTGCTCGATCAGCGACGTCTGCACTTCCTTCTGGCTCAGCCCGCCCTGCCGGGAGCCGCCGGAGGCTTTCCGCAGCGCGTGCTGCAGCGTCTTCCACACCGACAGCCCCTTGATCCTCTGCGCGCCCCACTCCGCGCTGATCTGGCCGCAGGCCACGCCCCATACCTTCTCCGTGTACGATTGGAAAAAAGTCCGATACAGCTCGCGCCCGAAGCGGTTGATGAAGAAGTCTTCCAGCGTGCGCTCTTCCTTGAGCGGGAACAGCGCGCTGCGCACGTAGCTGATGCCGATCTTCACCGTGCGCGTGAACCCCAGCTTCAGCAGCGTGTCCCTGCTGAGCGTAATCGGGTACTCGAAGAAGCGCCGCAGGTAGTAGATGCGCGATTTCCGCGCCCGCACCAGCATCACTTTATCGGTCTGTGCCGGGTCGGGCGCCGCGGAACCGGCCGCCACTTCCCGCTCCATGCCGTGATAGGCAATGGTGGAGGCGCCGCCGGCCAGCCGCTCCAGCGGCATGATATTCATCCACCAGCGCATCACCCGGTCGCTCTTGGAAAAGAAGCGGTGCCCGCCGATGTCGATCCGATTGCCTTTGTAGTTCACGGTGCGCGAGATGCCGCCCATGAACCCGCTCTTTTCAAGCACCACGGGCCGGATGCCGGTCCTCGTCAGCAGTTCCCACGCGGCGGTGAGCCCGGCGGGGCCGGCGCCGATGATGACCGCTCGTTTCTGTTCCGGCTCAGGAGGCACGCGTGAGGAAGATCGGCAGACCGGTCTTATTGCTGTAGTTCGGGCGGTACCGATCCGTGTTGTACATGTTGGCCACGTCCACCTTGCGCGGCCCCAGTTTGGGATCGGGAATGTCCACCATGGCGTATTTGCCCTCCACCAGCGCGGCCATCTTGCCGCTGCCGCCGGAAAGCACGTAATCGAGGGCCATGGTGCCGAAGGTGGACGCCACCAGCTTGTCCACGAAGTCCGGGGCTCCGCTGCGCAGATCGTACGTGAGATCGCTCACCACGGTCTCTTCCTTCGCGCGGCGCTGGATCTCGTCGCTCAGCGCCTCGGCCACGTTGAATTTCTTGCGATGGCCGTACGCGTCCGGCTCGCCGTACTCCTTTACCTCGTAGCCTTCCCACTGCGCGCCCTCGGAGAGCACCACCAGCGTGTAGTTGCTGGGGTTGTTCCGCTTGTCGCCCACCAGCAGATCGATCAGCTTCTGCAGATCCA
>CAYVPZ010000494.1:0-4314 GCA_964453955.1 uncultured Solibacteraceae bacterium
GATCAGGGCCCTCGGTCTGATCGGCAGGCACCTGGGGATGTTCGAGACGAAGTCCGGGGAGCCAGAGCGGCTCAAGAACCTGGCGCAGAGCCTGATCGACGGGCGACAGCAGTTACGAGCTCACCGGATCAGGGAAAAGCAGAGGGAGATGAATCTGCGGGCGAAAAAAGAAGAGACACCGGCAGGCTATGGGCACTCAGTCCCCGGCCCGGATGCGCCGGAACCACCCGCTACCTGAACGATGAGAGGCAAATGTCGGGCAACCATCGACGGGGGAGTCGGGGCGGGGGCGAGAACTCGGAGGCCACGGAAGCCGACAACTTGGCGGAAGTGCTTGTCTTCCGTCGCCGGGCGGTTGACGCTGCTCGTGAAGCCCCCGCCGTTTCAGCCACTCCGGCAGGACTACGTCCGTACAGGTGAAACAGCGCGCAGCAGAGCGCCCATCATTTCGGTGGCTCCGTTGTGTTGCGGCCCTGCGCAGACTGGCCCGGGAACCAGCCCTCCTCCGCCGCCTTTCCGCTTCAGGTCCGGGGCGGAGGCCAACGGGTGAAGCATTCCGTAAGCGCCCCGAAGCATTCTGTAAACAGTCCGGGAGCATCCCGTCAGCATTCCGGAGCATTCCGGCGCCGCCGGACCGAGGGCGGAATGGGGCAAAGTCCCTTAAATCATTCGGCCTGGAGAACCCGAGGGCCGTTCCCGGCGCCGCGCAGACGTAAGCATTTTGGAGCAATTCGTCCAGCGGCCCTCGGAAACCTGACGCGACTGCTCGTATGGCGAACGCTTCCAGCCCGAATCAGAGGCACCGCCGAGAAGAGCCTGAACGCATGGAGGGAGCCGGCGTCGGTTGCAACGTTCTGCCGGCACCTCCCTTCCCCACGCTGACCGCAATCCTCTGTGCCGTTCCTCGGGAGCGGCCTAAATGCATCCGCAACGGGCTGAGCGTGGAACGTGATATGTCTCTATACAGGATGAAGCGGCTCCTGGCAGTGGCGGCGGTCGCGTGGGCAGTTGTGGGGCGGGCGGAGGCGGACTGCCGGCTGATTCTGGCCGACCAGTCCGACTATTCCGGCAACCTGGGGTTTTATGTCGATCTGGAGGCGACGACGGCCAGCGATGGGCTGTGCCACCTGGACACCCTTACCATGTACACCGGCGTGGCCGACGGCGCCGCCTGGCGGTTCCCCAGCTTCGTTCCCGCGTCCGGGTGGCAGTACGGGTCTCCGTACACCGTCGTTGTCACCATTGGGCCGGCAATGACCACGATGCAGGTGAACGGCGTGACCGTGGCGCAGTCGCCCGGCGCATTCGTGCCTTATAGCGAGGAGGTTACGGTGGATGAAATCCCCAGTTGGGCGGCGTCCAACGCGGCGTTCAGCGTAATCCAAGGCGATTTCCAGATTTCCAACTCGAGCGGGACGGCGCAATTTGCGAATCAGACCGCCGGCATTCCCGCCGACGTGCTGGCCCTGTCGGGTCCATTGACGGGCACTCTGCAGTTCACCTCGAGTGGGAGCGACACGCAGGTGATCCAGACGTCGTCTACGGTTCAGGCTTCGCCCTATGCGAGCGAGACGCCGCTCGTCGATCAGTACGGACAGAGCGTGCAATCGACGTGGACGGGTAAGGTTTCGAGCGACAGCGACCTGACGGCCGACAATGCGGCCGAGCTGGTGTGGCTGGCGTCGCATCCGCCGGCGCCGAATGTCGATCGCTGGGGCGGGATGACGAACGCGGGGTGGTCCCAAACGGGCACCGGCTACTACACGGTCGCGAAGCGGAATGGCTACTGGTGGCTGATCAGTCCACAGGGCAATCCGGTGTTCTACACCGGCCTGTGCGGGCCGCCGGCGCTTAACTGGGACGTGACGCCAATCACCGGGCGCGAATGGGAGTTCACTTCGGTTCCGCCGGACAGCGGGGCGACCGCGGCGGGCTGGTCCTACGACCCGTGGGGCGTGGGAGACAACACGTATTACTTCGCGTTCATAACAGCGAACCTGATAGCCAAGTTCGGTGCAGACTGGCAGGCTCTCTCAACCGCGCGCTCGGCGGCGCGGCTGCCCAGCTGGGGCTTCACCGGGCTGGGCAAATGGTCGGATGCGGTGGGCACGCTTCCCAATCTGCCGGTGCTTTACGTGAACTCCCCGGTGCTTTCCACCGGGCACATCGATCCATTCGATACCACGATGACTGCCGCGTTCCAGACCGCGCTCGCAGCGCAGATTCAGAGCTATCCGGGCGACAGCAGCACGATCCTGGGCTGGTCGTGGACGAACGAGATCCAGGGGATCGTGCTGGCGAGCGAGGCGCAGGCGATTTTGCAGCTCGGCGCGACCGTCCCAGCCAAGCAAGCCATGATCGACTACGGCGTCGCGCACTTATACGGAGGCAGCGTCGCGGCGGCAGCGGCGGCGTGGAGCGTGCAGGCGACAACACTGGCGCAGCTCTATGCGACGTCCCCGACGCCGCCCGCCACGGACCTTGAAGCGATGCGCGAGTATTACGAGAACGCCGTGCACAAGTTCGTTTACACGACTTTCAAGACGGTGGACCCGAATCACCTGTATTTCGGATTCTGGATTGTTCCGGAATACTGGGCCGATCCTTCCGACTGGCTGATCGCGGCAGCGAACTGCGACGTGCTCGGCTATGACCGGTACGCCTTCAACCTGATGACCGACGACCTGAAGGCGTTGCTTGCACAGGTGGACAAGCCGACGCTGATCGGTGAGTTCAGTTTCCCGCCGACCTACAATCTGGTGCGCGGATTCGGGGTGTATCCGTCGGCCAACGCGGAGGACGACGCCGCGGCGGGCAGGGCATATCAGCAATGGGTGCAGGAGGCGGCGCGCGAACCGACCACCGTGGGCACCATGTGGTTCCAGTATCGCGATGAGCCGATTGCCGGACGCGGGCCATGCCCGACCGGCCAGCCCGACACCATAGTATGCGGAGAACACTACGCGTTCGGCGCCGCGGACGTGACTGACCGGCCGAAATACGACCTGATTCTTCGTATGCGCGACGCAAACCTGTGCGCGGGACCGCTGCGGCTTTCGCTGACTGATCCGCCGGTGCGCCGGGGCCTCCATGGTTCAGGAGACGTTTCGGGCTGGTCGCTCGATCGAGACTGCGATCTCGGATTGCTGCGAGAATAGCTGACGGCTGTGGTGTTGGCGCCCGGGTAGCTCACGACTTAAGCTCGGCGGGCCGCGGACTGCCGATAATTGCGACTTAACACCGTCGCGAGGCCCGGCGCCACCCACGCCATATGATCCCAACAGCAGTACGTTAAGAAAAACCTCGCATGAGCACTTAGACGCCAGGCTTGAGGGCACCATCCCAGGAGATCAGGCGATAGGAGTCTGGCCGATCACTGCCCTCCGGGTTCTTCGGGGATGGGGTTCGCCACCTGACGAACTCTGGCCTTACAGGCAAGTACGAATCTGAATGGCCCCCACCTGAGCCTCCGGGCCTCGACGCGGCAGCGAAATACCATCGCATCGGCTTCGACAACCGCGCGCCAACCGTTTATGAATGTAAACTGGCCATCGACAATCAAGAAGCCGTGCATGGCCAGTCTCGACATTGGTCCCGCTGGCACGTCGCAAGCTCATGGGATGTTCGGCCGCGGAGCCTGCCGACCCGAGATATCAAGGCTCCTCGCGGTAGCCTTCAAGCCATCACGGCGCGAAGTACCCAAATACATCCAATATTAAGTAGGTCGTGCTGGGAACGTACACGTACGACGAGATGGAGCCGTTGGTGGTGGGCACCAGAGCCATGTTCGAAGTGATGGCCCCATCCAGCGCATTCAGCGTCGACACCACCGGCTGCGTCCCGCCCTGCGGCCACAGGGTCAGATAGTTCATCGGTCCCGGCGGCGCCACCGTCGCGTTGAACACGTAAGCCTGTGCCGACGACGGCGCCCCGCAGCCGCTCGCGGTGACGTTCACGTCCTTCTCGCCGGTGAATGGTGGCGTGCCTGGGGCAGGCACGCGCGAGTCCAGCACCCGGCAGGGCGTCAGGTTATACAGCGACAGTCCTCCCGTGCCCGGGGGCGCAAAGTAGCCATTGATGTCAATCAGCAGATCCGTGTTGCTGTAGCTGTACACGCTCACTGCCCCGCCTGTCCCCGCCGGCACGATGGCCGCGTTGGCCACGATGGTTCCCGTCAGATCGTTCAGCGTGGACGTGAGCGGCATGGTTGTCCCGGTGGGATAAGTGGTGATGTAGTTGAGCGCACCGGGCGGCAGCGCCGTGAAGTTCAGCGAGTACGCCTGCGCGGTCGAAGGCACGTTGCAGACGCTGGAG
>CAYVPZ010000495.1:0-4311 GCA_964453955.1 uncultured Solibacteraceae bacterium
GCTCGCTGATGAACATCTTCTCGGCCATTTCCTTGTTCTTGTAGCCCTGCGCCACCAGTTGCACGATTTCCCGCTCCCTGGTGCTGAGCGGCGAGCGCTCGCGCGACTTGCCCCCGTTGGCCGCGGCCGCCTCGGTGGCCGTGGCGAACTGCCGCATCACCGCGGCGGTGGTGTGCGAATCCAGCCAGATCTCGCCCGCATTCACCTTGCGGATGCTCTTGACAATCAGTTCCGGCGCGGTCTGCTTCAGCACGATGCCCGAGCAGCCCAGTTTCATCGCCTGCACGAACTCATTCTTGTCCTCGGAGGCCGTGAGAATGATCACCCGCGTGCGCTTCCCCGTCTGCTGCATGGCCTGCAGCGTGGATAAGCCGTCCAGGTTCGGCATGCGCAGATCCAGAAGCAGAACGTCCGGTTCCACCTCCTGGATCATGTCCAGCACTTCGCGGCCGTCATTCGCTTCCCCGACGATCTCGAAATCGTCCTCGAGCGAGAGCAGCTTGCGAAGGCCGTCGCGAACGATGGGATGATCGTCCGCGATCAGGATGCGGATTACGGGTTTCCGGGTGTCAACAACCCGGCTTTCCTCTGGCTGAATCGTCGCAATGCTCTCGTTCATACTATCTGTATCGACCGTTCCAGGCTTCGATTCTATTGAAGTACCAGTACGGAATCAACTTGAGGTAATCCTCAGAAACACCGACAGAAATCTCTTAGTCGGTACTAAGCTGAACCGGCGCTCCCGCCTCCGTCTGCAGTTCTACGTCGGTCGGCGGCCTCCGTGCATTTGTATTCTATCTTACAAATCCAGGCCGCCCGGCCGGTTTCAAGCATATCAGCTTTTGCCCGCCAAACCAGTACGAAAGTACTGTACTTACCTGTACGCCTCCGTTCGGGTTCTCGCGAGAAACAGAAACCGCACCAGTACCATGTCCGGGCTGATATACTAAAAACGTCGCTGCTCGCGGCCGGGCTCGTCCGGTCGCTCTTCTGGCCGCCTCAGTTCCGCTCCTTCGGGTCCGGTACCTCGCGTCGTCCGACATCGACAAACGATCTCTCCCAAAGGAGCAAGAATGACGAATATTTTCGTTGGAAACCTAAGCTACCAGACAACCGAGGACGACCTGCGGGCCGCCTTCCAGGCATACGGCGCCATCGAGCGCGTCAGCATCGTAACCGATCGCGACACCGGCCAGCCGCGCGGGTTTGCTTTCGTCGAGATGACCAACAGCGGCGAGGCCGCCACGGCCATCAACAGCCTGAACGGCACCGAGTTGAACGGGCGCGCCATGAACGTGAACGAAGCCCGGCCGAAGCCGCAGGGCGGTGGCGGCGGCCATCGCGGCGGCGGTGGTGGCGGTGGCCGGGGCGGACGCGGCGGCGGTGGCGGCGGATCCCGCTGGTAGCGCCAACGAATTGGGCCGGCTCATCCCCGGCCCACTCACGCCGGAGGGCGGTAATCGGAAGCAGGCACTCTTCAAGAGGTGACGATGGCGGGCCGTGGATCAACCACATTTCAGAAGCGTCAGAAAGAACAACAGCGCAAAGAGAAACGCGCGGAGAAGCTGGCGCGCCGGCAGGGCCGCAAGCTGAATCCCCCACCCCCGGGAATCTCGGACGCGGAGCCTGACGCCGCCGATGCTGTTGTTGACGGCGAAAACGGACCCGATTCCGAAACGAACGCCGTTCCTGAAACCGCTCCCGCGCAGGCTCCCCCCGCGCCGATTCCGAATGGCGCGACGGCTCACGAGTAGCCCCGTCCAGCCGGTTTAGTTCCTGTAACGCAGCGCAAACACGGTCGGGTGTATACTGCCGCAATGGCTCATATCGATACGATTGTGCCGGGTTCCTTCTGCTGGATGGAACTGGCTACCACCGATCAGAACGCCGCCAAGGCCTTCTATTCCGCCCTTTTTGGCTGGACCGCCAGCGATTCCCCCATGGGTCCGGACCAGTTTTACACCATGTTCCGGTTGGAGGATCGCGACGTTGGCGCCGGCTACACCATGGCCAACGCCGAGCGCGAGCAGGGCGCGCCCCCGCACTGGAATCTGTACATCGCCGTGGAAAACGCCGACGCTTCCGCGGCCCGCGCATCCGAGCTCGGCGGCAAGGTGCTGGCCCCCCCGTTCGATGTGTTCGACGCGGGCCGCATGGCCGTCGTCCAGGACCCCACTGGCGCGGTCTTCGAGATCTGGCAGCCCGCGAAGCACCACGGAATCGGCATCTCCAATACCAACGGCGCCTTTTGCTGGGCCGACCTGAATACCGGCGACCCGGCCTCTGCCAGCGCCTTCTACTCCGGCCTGTTCGGATGGAAGCTGGAGCTGAGCGAGAAGGACTCGTCCGGTTACCTGCACATCAAAAACGGGGACACCTTCATCGGCGGCATTCCTCCGGCCGAGCAGCGCGATCCCGGAACCCCGCCGCACTGGCTGCTCTATTTCGAGGTTGCCGATTGCGATGCCAGTTCCGCCCAGGCGGCCGAGCTCGGCGCCGAGACCTTCCTTCCGCCCATGAGCATCGAGGGCGTGGGACGCATGTCCGTAATCGGCGATCCGCAGGGCGCCGTGCTCGCCCTGTTCACGCCCGCCCCGCGCGGCTGAATTGTGGAGCAGGCCTTTGGCCTGCTCCACCTACCTCCCCGCCACCGAATCGAGCAATTCGTACCGCTCCCGATGCGCATCCGGCGCCGGGGCGGGGCTGGCGTTGAGGTGCATCACCTGAAAATGGCTGTCGGCGCCGTAGGCGGGCCATTTGGGAAGGCCTTCGCCATTGGGATCGCCGGTCTTCGCGAAATTCGTCCAATACGTCGACATCAAATCGGAGAGCTTCGTATCCTCCGGCTTCCAGGGAAGGTTCTTCGACGCCAGCACCCCGAACACGTACTCGATTTCCGCCGAGTGGTATGCGCCGCGCGATTCGCCCTTGTCGCCCACCGCCTGCGGCGGCGCCTCGTCGAATTCGTAGCGGAACACGGGTGCTTCCGCCGTGGCCTTGTGCATTTCGATCCACTTCCACGTGGCAAACGCGATGAAGCGGTCTCCGGCCAGATCCCCCGCGGACCGTTTCGCCTCGTCGTCGCTCCCCGCCGGGTACAGGTTCAGCACGGCATCGCCCCTCTTGCCATACAGCGCGCGCACCCGCTTCACAAAGTTCTTCGCCGTGGGCTTTTCCTTTTCGAAGATTCCCTGGTAGCCGCCCTCGTCGGCGTTCCATCCGGCCAGCAGCGGAACGGGAATCTGCTTCGCGCTCTCGTAGATGGCGGAAACGGACGACGGCAAAAAGTAGCCGTCGATATCCGGCGGGAAGCGTTCGGGATTCGGCGGCAGCGTGGCCGCGAGAATCTCCTCCGCCGATTTGGCCCGCAGCGCGCTAATCGACCCCGCGCCCGCCGACTTCGCAAACCCGGCGCCGGCAAACTCCGCCACGGCCAGCGGCTTGGCTTCGAGCGTACGCCCGAAAAAAGCGCCGCTCTCGCCAATGGCCCGCTCGAACAGACCCTGCGCCACCGGCGAGGCCATCAGCGCGCTCACCGACATCGAGCCCGCCGACTCGCCAAAAACCGTGACATTCTCCGGATCGCCTCCAAAAGCGCCGATGTTCCGCCGGACCCAGTCCAGCGCCACCCCCTGGTCCATGAGTCCGTAGTTCCCCGATGCGTTGTGTGCGGACTCCCGGGTGAGCTCCGGATGGGCCAGAAAGCCGAACACCCCCAGGCGGTAGTTCATGGAGACCACCACCACGCCCTTCCGGGCCAGATTCTCCCCATCCTGGCGCGGTTCCGAAGAAGCCCCTGCAATGAACCCGCCGCCGTGCACCCACACCATCACTGCCAGGCGCGAGTGCGCATCCCCGGCCGCCGCCGGCGTCCACACGTTGAGATACAGGCAGTCCTCGCTCGGGCCCTTATCGCGGAAAATCATGTCGTCGTAGATATGGCTCTGCATGCAGCGCGGCGCGAACTCCACCGCCTGCCGCGCGCCGGTCCAGCTCGCCACCGGCTGGGGCGGCTTCCAGCGCAGCGTGCCCACCGGCGGCGCGGCGTACGGAATGCCCTTGAAGACGCGGATCTTCGCATCGGCAGTGGCCGTGCCTTCCACTGTGCCCGCATCGGTGCGCACCTGGTCGGCGGCCATGAGCGGCATCGCCAACATGGCGAAGCCGAGCACCACTTGTTTCATCGTCGTTTCTCCTGAACTACAAACCTTCGCAGTGGAGCAGGCGTTTTCGCCTGCGCCTGCTAGCCCAGCCGCAAATCCACCCACCGGCGAATCCGGCGATTGGCCGGCCCCTCCAACAGTTTGAATA
>CAYVPZ010000496.1:0-4310 GCA_964453955.1 uncultured Solibacteraceae bacterium
GGCCGCCCCGCGAATGGTGTTGTGGCCGAGCGCGATGAACTTGTAATGCAGCACCGGACACTGGCGCAGGCGGCCAATGAACACGGCCATGCCGTTCTCGCGCTCCACGTCGCGGCGCGGCTGCGGCCGGTCGTTGGCGGTCATATAGATCACCGGGCGTTGCGGGGCGCTGGGCAGCTTGCGCTCCTGGGGCACGCCTCGGAACTTCTCGATGGCGGCGAGCAGATCGGCTTCGCTGGGCTTTTCGCGAAATTCCACCGACGCGGCCACGGTGTGGCCGTCCACCACGGGGACGCGATTGCACGCTGCGCTCACGCGGGCATCCAGTGGACGGAAACCGTCGGCGGTCAGATCGCCCAGGATTTTTTGCGTCTCCTGCTGCATCTTTTCCTCTTCGCCGCCGATGTAGGGGACCACATTCGCGGTGGCGTCCATGGAGGCGACGCCGGGATAACCCGCGCCGGAGAGAGCCTGCATGGTGGTGACCAGCACGCGCGTGATGCCGAACGGCTTCATCGGCCCCAGCGCCATGGTCAGCCCGATCGTGGAGCAATTCGGGTTGGTGACAATCTGCCCCTTCCAGCCGCGGCGGCGCTGCTGCAACGGAATCACTTTCAGGTGATCCGCGTTCACCTCCGGCACCAGCAGCGGAACGTCCGGCTCCATGCGATGGTTCTTCGAGTTCGACACAACCACGTGGCCGGCCTCGGCAAAGGCGCGTTCGATTTCGGTTGCCACCGAGGCATCCATGGCCGAAAAGACCAGACGCGGCGCGTTGCCCGGCGCGGAATCCTGCACGGTGAGGTTCCGAACGGTGTCCGGCATTTCGCCGTCCAGACGCCAGTTGGTCGCGTCGGCATACTTCTTCCCGGCCGAGCGATCGCTCGCGCCCACCCAGGTCAGCTCGAACCACGGGTGGTTCCGGAGGAACTTCACAAAATGCTGGCCCACCATGCCGGTGGCGCCCAGAACTCCGACTTCAATACGTGGCTGTGTCATTTCATCCTCTGAGGAGTTGTTGGACCATGCTTTTATAAATCTCGACGGCCTGGGTAAGCTGGCGTTTGGGCACGCGCTCTTCGGCCGTGTGCGCGACGTGGATGCTGCCGGGGCCGATGAGAAACGGCTCGCCCCAGGCGCCGCCGAACGCGGGGATGTCGGTGGTGAAGGCCACCACGGTGGTCTCGAGGCCGGGCAGCGAGCCCAGATGCGCGGCTGGAATGCTCAGGATGTCGCGGATTTCCGCGCGACCCGCCGCCGCCCGGTGCACGGCTTCGCGGGTGGCCTCGCCGTCGTCCACCAGACGGATCAGCAACTCGGCGCGGGCTTCGTCGGCGATCACGTTCGGCGCGCGCCCGCCGCCGATGGTGCCAATGTTCAGCGTGGATGCGCCCAGCACGGGATCGACGGGCAGCGGCACGCGACGAATTGCGGCCAGAGCGTCGAGCAGCTTGTCGATGGCCGATTCGCCGAGTTCCGGATACGCGGAGTGGGCCATGCGCCCGCCGGCGAAAACCTCCATGCGCAGCGCGCCTTTCGAACCCACGGCGAGCTTGTTTTCCGTCGGCTCGCCGTTGATGAGGAAGCGCGAGCCGCGGCCATTTTTCGCCGCGTGGAATGCTCCGGCGCTGTTGCGCTCTTCGCCGACCACAAAAAGCAGGGCGACGCCGCGAACACCCTCGCTCAACAGCTCATCAACGGCGCAGATCATGGAGGCGATGATGCCCCGCGTGTCGCAGGCGCCGCGGCCATAGATGTGCTCGTCGTCTTCGGAGGACGGGAAATACGGCGGGACCGTGTCCAGGTGGGTGGAGAGGGTGACCACCGGATCGCCCCACGACGCCAGCACGTTGAAGCGATTCGGCTCGACGGCGATGCGCTCCACCCGCCCATCGTGGCGCGCGGCCAGGGGAGACAAACGCCGGGCGATGTAATCGCCAGCCGGGGCCTCGTTCCCGGTGATGGATTCGATGTCCACCAGCGCCTGCGTCAATTCGAAGACGTTCATAGGTCGCCGTCCAGCCGCCTTGTGCAATCTGGGAATGGAAGCGCGAAGGAGGAAACGAGGCGCAGGCGAAAGGTGCGGCCGCCGCGATCCCGATAGCGCTCCATCCGACGGAATCCACTCCCATCCGGATGACAGTGGGCCGGTCTTAACCGCCACCCCCCAACCGGCCGCACGCTGCTGCACGGCGCGATTTCGGCGGGAAGAACTGCTACCCCTTTCGCCGCTTTTCGGAGCTGCCCGAAATTGCTCAACGGCTACTGATGGCTCCCGCGCCTCTACCGAAGTAAGTTACAGAATAACACGCGCTCAGGCCTGGGCGGTTTGAAACTGCTTCATCTCGTCGGCCGAAGGCCCGTACATGCCGGGAATCGCGACCTCGTTCAGACGAAGGTAGACGCCCAGTTGCGCGCGATGGTGAATGATGTGGCTCAACACCATGCTGCGGAGCACCGCGGCGCGGGGCATCGCGAAGATGGTCTTGCCGCCGTACGTCAGCGTCCAAATGACCGCGAGATGCTCGTCGCTGGCCCCGGCGATGGCCGCGCGGGCTTCGGCGGCGCCTTTGTCGAACGTCGCGAGCAACTCCGCCCGCGACTTCGGCGCAAACGGCGCCGTGCTGCCGGCGGTGAGTTCGAGTTTCTCCGTGCCGATCGTCATGGTGCCCCAGCCGGCCATCTCGGCGACGTGTCCGGCAAGGCGCCCGAGCGTCATCGACTTCTCGTGCGGTTTGTAATCCAGCTTATCTTCGGGGACCAGTTCCAGCAATTTTCGGGTGTTGGCCATTTCCTGGTCGAATTCGGGCAAAAACATTTCACTGATGGACATCCGGGTCTCTCCGCCGCAGGTTGCGGCACAAGGAGAATAGCATGCTTCGTGGGCGAATACAAGGCGAAAATAAGTGTTGGCCCTCGCCCCTATGAAAAGTGTTGTCGTGCGCGCGAAACGAGCGTAGCCTGATATTACAGCAACATTACTCCAGAGCACTCCGGGCACCATTGGTGCGGGCGCGCCGCCGCCGCACAAGCATGGTGGCCTGCGACGGAGCGCGCAAATACGAGGGGATTCTCAATGCAAAGAACAATCTGCCTGGCCATCGCCAGCTCGCTGGGAGCCGCAACCTGGGCGTACGGCCAGGGTGGAGATCCGAAGGGACTGCTTCAGGAGAAACTGAAAGCGCAGTTCGCGCTGACGACAATGACCGCGGACCGGAGCGACATTGTGACGGCGGGGGCGGTGCTGGTGCTGCAGAAGAACGGCCTGATGATGTACTCCACGGCTTCTCCCATGCCGCCGGCCAATAACTATAAGAATGGAAGAATCTCCCAGGGTGGGAGCGGTTTCGGGCGGGATCTTGCAATCTCCATGATGACCCCGGGAAACGCAACCGCCAGCGTTTATCCGCACCGCCAGTTTGTCGCCGGCGAAGGGGTGTGGGTTACGGGATTCAACCTGCGCAAGGATGGCGTGGTTTTTCAGCTATATTCCGACGCCTATGATGGCATCCGTTACTACGGGGAACTGAAGTTTCCGTTCCAGAAAAACGCCTTTCCGGCGCCCGAAGACGCGCTGGCAACGATTGCGGAGGTTCTGACGGTAAAGCCGGCCGAAAACACCGCGCCCGCCGCGGCCGCACCCGCGCCGCCGGCCCCGGAAGCGGCGCCGCCCCCGCTGGCGATACCGGAAGCGCCCGCGACGGCCGCTCCCGGCGCTCCCCTGCTCCGGAACGACGACGTCATCAAAATGGCCAAAGCCGGCTTCGATGATTCCATCATCATCGCGAAGATCAGCAGCTCCCGTTGCCACTTTGACACATCGACCGACGCCCTCATCCAGTTGAAGCAAAATGGCGTGAGTTCGGCGGTCATCAAGGCCATCGTCGGCGCGGCATATTAGAACGCAGACTCGCAGAGCCTGCGGCGCCTACGCGAACAGGTCGGCGAGAGGAAGAATGAAGCCGGGCAGAACGGGCTCGCCGGTCAGGCTTTGCGGCTCGCGAAGGAGCGCCTGAGTCCCGTCGGCGCGGCAGACGCGAACCTGCCTGGCTTTCGGGGAGACGATCCCGACGAGTTTCGCACCGGCGGCGAGGTACTGGGAGACCTTCAGCTCGATGTCTTCGGCGGAGTTGCCGGGAGAGAGAACCTCGATGGCAATATCGGGAGCTCCCTGCACCCATGCGTCATCGGGCGCGGAACGACCGCTGAGGAGCACGGCGATATCGGGCTGCCGAACGGTGCGTGGGCCGAGTTGGAAACCGGCTTCAAACCAGACTTCGCCGGCGCCGGCTTTCGAAACCCAGGCGTCC
>CAYVPZ010000497.1:0-4310 GCA_964453955.1 uncultured Solibacteraceae bacterium
AACGGCTTCACGTGGACTAACAAAGCCAACGACAAGCAGGTTCGCGAGGACGTTTCCTGGACGCATGGAGCGCACCAGTTCAAGTTTGGCGGAAGCTGGGCTCTGTACACCAAGGTGCAGCAGTACTTCGGCGACACCCAGGGTTCGTTTACCTTCAACGGCAACTACTCCGGCAATAGTTACGCCGACATGCTGCTGGGCTATGCCAGCGGCTATAGCGAGTTGGCCTACCAGCCGCAGGGCCATTGGGCCAATGTCTCCTGGGCGGGTTACGCCAATGACAACTGGCGCGTCAGCTCCCGCCTGACCCTGAACCTTGGCTTACGCTGGGACGGGGTTCCGCACACGTACGAGCAGAACAACTTGCAGGCGAATTTCTACCCCAGGCTGTACAATCCGGCCGACGCGGCCGTCCTTCTGCCCAACGGCAACATCAGCCCGACCAGCCCGGGCCTGACCAGCAGCCCCGTTTCCGCCCTCGCCGGCCTGTTGTTTTACACGAATGGCATGAGCGCCGGCGGAGTGAACGGGGTTCCCAGGGACCTCGTCCAGGATAAGTGGTTGAATTTTGGCCCGCGCGTCGGGTTCGCATACGATCTGACCGGGAGGGGCAAAACCGTTCTTCGCGGTGGCTACGGTATGATGTTCGAGCGCTACCAGGGCAACGACATGTACAACGCCGCCACCAACCCGCCCTACAGCTCCACGGTTAACCTCAGCAACGTCTCTTTCAGCAATCCCGGCCTGAACCTGCAAACGGGCCAGACGGCGGTTGCACCGATCACCGTTGCCAGCCTGACCACGCTCAACCAGAATTACCCCCTGGAGACAGTCAATCAGTGGAGCATCGGCGTCCAGCAGCAACTGGGGCGCGAAGGGGTCCTGACGGTGTCCTACGTCGGGAACGAGGCCTACCACCAGCAGGCGTCCCAGAACATCAACCTTCCCGCTCCGGGCATCCTGCCGGCCCTGATCAACGGGACGCTCCAGTATAACAACGTGGTGCCGTATCTCGGGTATGGCCAAATCGAGGAATCGGATCTGGGCGAGAACGCGCACTACAACGCACTCCAGGCAAGCCTCCACTTTAAGATGGGGAAGGACCTGTCGCTCCAGTCAGCTTACACCTTTGGGAAATCCATCGACCCCGCCGCGTCGTTTGGCGGCGATAACACCAACACCGACAATCCCTACAACCGCGCTTACGACAACGGCCCGTCTTATGCGGACCAGAGGAATATCGGGCTCATCAGCTTCGTTTACGACCTTCCCATTTTCCGGAACTCTGGCGACCGCCTTGTGAAGGGCACGCTAGGTGGCTGGGAAATCGCGGCCACCGGGACCATGGTCTCCGGTTTCCCGCTCAACATCAATCTGGCCGGCCCGGAGGGGAACAACGGCGTCCCCGGTTCGACCAACCGGCCGGACTTCACCGGGTCCATCAGCTACCCGGGGACCATCACCCAGTGGTTCTCCACCTCGGGCTTCGCAGTTCCGGCGCTCGGCGACTGGGGCACTCTCGCGAAGGGCGCTATCTACGGTCCCGGCCGCGACAACTGGAACATCTCGCTGTTCAAGAGCTTCCTGGTGAATGAGGCTCACAACATGAGGTTCGAGCTCCGCATCGAAACCTACAATACGTTCAATCACACCCAGTGGAACGGCATCGGCACTACCTACGGGTCCAGCAATTTCGGGCAGGTGACGTCAACCTGGGATCCGCGCACCATGCAGTTCGCCGGAAAGTTCATCTTCTAGAGGCAGTCCATTTCGCAATGAGAAAGTAGAGACCCGCGCGCGTCAGTGTCATAGACGCGCGCGTTTTTTGTGGCCGTACCCAACAGAACCAGCCGCGTTCCTCGCAGGGCCTCTGCCCCCCCGCCACTATGGACTTGTGCCGTCCCTGGAACAATAGAGAATGTGTAGGCTATGCGCCGCCTGTCGGTGGTTCTCTTCGTCCTATGCCCGTACGCCGCTCGCCGCCGAGCGCGTGGTCCACTATCTCGCCGGGCTTCTCCAGCTCAGTAACGAGGACGCCGCTGCCGCCCTGCCCTGCGACATCAGCGGGACCGTTACGCTGTACGAGCCCTGCCTCTATCAGTTCCAGGTTCAGGAGGTTGACGCCAGCGCCTATCAGCTGGTCTTTTGCCCCAGCCTGGGAAACTGCTCAAGAGCTTCCTGCTCAGCGAAACTAGGAACAGCCGCTTTGAGCTGCGTTTCGAGTCCGAAGAGCAGGGACAGTGTCCTGATACGATGGTCGTCCCGACGTTCAGTGTCAGTATTTATTCGGTTGTAGTGCCGTAGAGGAGATCGATGACAACCACGAAGTTGCATTACCTGATCGCGCTGGGATCCGCCCTCGCTGTGGGGCTCGCGGCGCAGGTCCAGACCGAAGTGCCCGCGGTGATTCCTGGCGCAAAGCCCGTAACCGTGGAGCACATCAAAGTCCACGGCGCCGCTCTCGAAGGCAACCTCGAAGGCGATGCAGTAGACCGCGAGGTATTCGTGTTCCTGCCGCCTAGCTATGCAAGTGAGAAGCAGCGGCGTTACCCCGTCGTCTATGCGCTGCACGGTTACTCGATCGGGGCCGAGCAGTGGACGCACGAGATCCACGTGCCACAAACGATCGAGGGCGCCTTCGCTCAGGGGGTCCGGGAAATGATCGTCGTGCTGCCCGATTCGAAGACAGTGCACAACGGATCGATGTATTCGAGCTCGGTCACCACCGGAGATTTCGAGCGGTTCATCTCGCACGATCTGGTCGCGTACATCGACGCGCACTACCGAACGATTCCGGCGCGCACAAGCCGGGGCCTGGTTGGCCACTCCATGGGCGGGTATGGCGCAACTCGCATTGGCATGAAACATTCCGACATATTCGGCAGTGTGTACATCATGAGCCCGTGTTGTTTGTCGCCCATGGGAAATCGTCCGCCCAACCCAGAGGCTGAGAAAGCCCTGGAGGCGGTAAAGACGCCCGCCGATTCGGCGAAACTGAACTTCTTTCAGCGTGCGCAGCTTGCCTCCGCGGCCGCCTGGGCGCCCGATCCCAAGACCCCCCCGCTCTATCTCGACCTGCCGGTGAAAGACGGCGCGGTCGAGCCGGATATCATGGCCAAATTCACCGCGAATGCGCCGCTGGCCTTCATCGATCAGTACATCGACGACCTGCGCGAGTATCGGGCGATTGCGATCGATGTCGGCGATCAGGACGGTTTGCGGTTCGACACCATCAAGCTGCATGAAGTTCTCGACAGGTACGGGATCGCTAACAGCTTCGAGATCTATCACGGTACTCACACCAGCGCGGTGGCCGACCGCTTTCAGAACCACGTGCTGCCGTTCTTCAGCACGAACCTGACTTTCCCACGTTCCGGACTCGCACAATGAAAGCTCACACAATCTTCCTCATCGTCGTTCTGAGCCTGCCAGGCCTCGCCGGGGCGCGAACGCGCATCGTGCGCGCCGACATTTCGAAGACGGCTGGTCCTCACACCAGCGTCCCGTTCCGCTGCATCGGCGCGGGCCGCGCCAACGAAGGCTTGCGCGCCGACTGGCAGCAGCAGCTTGCCACCGTTCAGCGCGAGCTCGGCTTCGACTATATCCGCATGCACGGCATCCTGCATGACGACATGGGCGTTTACAAAGAGGACAAGCACGGCAATCCGCAGTTCAACTTTCAGTACGTGGACGCGCTCTACGATGCGCTGCTGAAGATGCACATCCGGCCGTTTGTGGAACTGTCGTTCATGCCGTCGGCGCTGGCCAGCGGCACGCGGACCATCTTCTGGTGGAAGGGCAACGTCACGCCGCCGAAGGATCCGGCGAAATGGTCGGCGCTGATTCGCGCTTTTGTCGCGCATTACCGCGAACGCTATGGCGCAGACGAAATCCGAAAGTGGTACTTCGAGGTTTGGAACGAGCCGGATCTGCACAGCGGATTCTTCGCCGGAACCTTGGACGACTATCTCGCGCTTTACAAGAACACGGCCGAGGCCGTCAAGGCGGAATGCCCGGCCTGCCGCGTGGGCGGGCCGGCTTCGGCGATCCCCTATGCGTTTGAAGAGGCCTTCGAGAAATACGTGGCCGCCAACAATGTGCCGGCGGAATTCGTGGCCACGCACGCCTATGGCGTAAAGCAGGGCTTTCTGGACTCCGACGGCTCCTCCGGCACCATTCTCGACCCCGATCCCGACGCCGTCAGCGGCCGCATGCGGCATTCGCGCGAACTGCTGGCGAAATCCAGCCGGCCCAACATGGAGCTGCACTTCACCGAGTGGAGCTCCGCCTACACGGCAACCGACTTCATG
>CAYVPZ010000498.1:0-4300 GCA_964453955.1 uncultured Solibacteraceae bacterium
TCAGGAAGGCGCCATCACCCAGGGCGAACGCTACAACAAGATCATCGAAATCTGGTCGAAGGTGACCGAACGCGTGGCCGAGGAAATGTTCAAGTCGATGGAAGAGGACGACCGCACCGGGCGCTACCTCAACCCGATTTACATCATGGCCGATTCCGGCGCGCGCGGTTCCAAGCAGCAGATCCGCCAGCTTTCGGGCATGCGCGGTTTGATGGCCAAGCCGTCGGGCGAGATCATCGAGACGCCCATCACGGCCAACTTCCGCGAAGGCCTCAACGTGCTGCAATACTTCATCTCCACGCACGGCGCCCGCAAGGGACTGGCCGACACCGCGTTGAAGACGGCCGACTCCGGCTACCTGACGCGCCGGCTGTGCGACGTGGCCCAGGACGTGATTGTCACCGAGGTGGACTGCGGCACCATCGACGGAATTTACGTGGAGCCGATCATCGAATCGGGCGAGATCATCGAGCCGTTGCGCGACCGCATTGTGGGCCGCGTGGCGCTGGACCAGGTGCTCGACTACGACGGCAACATCATTCTGGACGCCAACCAGGAGATCACCGAAGAGCTGGCCGCGGCCATTCAGGCGGCCGGTATCGAGCGCGTGAAGATCCGCTCGGTGCTGACCTGCGAGTCGCGGCGCGGCGTGTGCGTGCTCTGCTACGGCCGCAATCTGGCCACCGGACGGCTGGTGGAACGCGGCGAGGCGGTGGGCATCATCTCCGCGCAGTCCATTGGCGAACCCGGCACGCAGCTCACCATGCGCACGTTCCACGTGGGCGGCACGGCCACGGGTTCGAGCGAACAATCCAAGCAGGACGCCAAGTCGGACGGCTTCGTCAAGTTCCTGAGCGTGCAGACGGTGCGCAACGCCAAGGGCGAGCTGATCGCCATGAACCGCAACAGCATTCTGGCGATCGTGGACGACAAGGGCCGCGAGAAGGAACGCTATCCAGTGGTGTACGGCGCGCGCATTCTGTACGAGGACGGCGCGCCGGTGAAGACCAACCAGATTCTTCTGGAGTGGGACCCTTACACATTCTCGATTCTGACGGAAGTCAGCGGCACGGTGCACTTCCGCGACCTGCACGAGGGCATCACCATCATGGAGCAGGTGGACGAGATCACCGGCATGTCGCAGTGGGTGGTTACCGAATCGCCCGACGAGAAGCGCGTGCCCACGGTGGTGATCCGGCCGACGGGCGGGGCGCGCGCCGACGAGAAGCGCTACCTCATGCCCACCCACGCGCACCTGATGGTGACCGACGGCGACGAGGTGCACGCGGGCGACGTAATCGCGAAGATTCCGCGCGCCACCACCAAGACCAAGGACATCACCGGCGGTTTGCCGCGCGTGGTGGAGTTGTTCGAAGCGCGCAAGCCGAGGGAGACGGCGGTGATCGCGGAGATCGACGGCGCCATCAAGTTCGGCGAGATCGCCAAGGGCCATCGCAAGATCTATATTATTGGCGACGACGGCGAGCAGAAGGACTACGCCATTCCGCGCGGCATTCACATCAACGTGCAGGAAGGCGAACGCGTTCACGCCGGCGACCCGCTGATGGACGGACCGCGCAACCCGCACGACATTCTAGCCGTGCTGGGCGAGAAGGAACTGCAGAAATATCTGGTGAACGAAATCCAGGAAGTCTACCGGCTGCAGGGCGTCAACATCAACGACAAGCACCTCGAAGTAATTGTCCGCCAGATGATGCGCTGGGTGAAGGTGGACGACATCGGCGACACGGAGAACCTGCCGGAAGAGATTCTGGACCGGTTCAAGTTCCGGGAAGAGAATGCGCGAGTGGTGGAGGCCGGGGGGCGCCCGTCGACGGGCAAGCCGGTGCTGCTGGGCATCACCAAGGCGTCGCTGTCCACCGATTCGTTCATCTCAGCCGCGTCGTTCCAGGAGACCACGCGCGTGCTCACCGAAGCCGCCATCAACGGCAAGGTGGATTACCTGCGCGGGCTCAAGGAGAACGTGATCATGGGCCGCCTGATTCCGGCGGGCACCGGGATGGAGTATTACCGGCACGTGAAGATCGCCGGCGAGGATGTGGAAGAAGAGGCGATTGCCGAAACCGAAGCGGCGCTCGCCGAGCCGCTGCCCGGCTTCGACGAGGACACGCGGGTTTTCAGCGCGGCCCTTGCGGACGAGCCGGTGGAGGAGAATCTGGCGGAGTAAGGGCTGCCGGGAGTTGGAGCGTTTTGGGGCGGGCTCGAAAGGGCCCGCCTTTTTCATTGCCTGGCTGCGCCGGACTCAGGCCGCTTCCTCGACGCTCACAACCAGACGTTTTCCGAACGTGTCGAGCGCTTCCTTGATCCGCGGCAGCTTGGTCGGATGCCTGGGGTCGAGCATTCGCCGCACCTCTTTTTCATCGCAGCCGAGTTTCCGCGCCAACTGTACGTTGGTTATTCCGGCCTCTCTCATGGCGAGGTAGAGGGCCGCTTTCGCGGCCATGGGAGCGGGTACCGGAACCAGCCGTTCTCCGCGCACCGCTCTGGACGCCGTGGGGATATCCCGCCCGTCTGCTATCCGTCCGGCAATCGCCTCTTCCAGACAATCCGCAGCCTGCCACAGCGCGTCCCTCTCGCCTTTTCCCTGCGTGATGGCCTCCGGGACGTCGCGGAAAGTGATCACCAGAATATCCGGTTTTTCCCCACGGGCGAATTTCGCTGGATACACAAACGTGCGCATTACGGCCTCCTTCACTCAGCCACCCGCCGCACAGACGCAGTGCCTCTCACGACCCATGGTCGGACAGAATTGTACCGGACACAAGCAGGTGATGATTGCCCGCCTTTTCTTCATGGTCTGGAAAAAACGCGGCTGGCGCCGCGTGTCCCCTCAGCCCGCGCGTTTGGAGGACGCCGCGGCGCTCTTCTTCTGCAGTGTGACGCGCTTCTTCGGCGGCAAGCTCTTGCGCAGCAGACGGTTCACCGCCCGGATCAACTGCGAGACTTCCGTCGCGCTCTTCTGCAGCACCACGTCCGCGCCGGTGGTGCTTTCGTTCAAGCCCAGGGCGTTGGTGAAACCGGAGATCAGGATGATGGGGATCGCGGGGTTGTGGGCGCGCGCGCGGCGGATGATCTCCATGCCGTCCATGTCGGGCATCTTATAATCGGTGACCACCAGGTCGAAGGGCTCGGAGGTGAAGCGCCGGATCGCTTCCTGTGCGCTGGATACAACCGTTACACGGTGACCCAGCTCACGGAGAACCTGCTTTCTGGCCAGCAGGCCCATCTCGTTGTCATCGACGATCAGAATGAGGGAGCCCGGTTCGGAGCCGGTTGGAGTTGCAGTCATGTGACGAGGAACATGACGACAGTAACAGGGAAGAAACCAAAGTGTCAACGCTTCGGTATCGGATTGCAACACGGACAAATCGAGTGCTTGACTCCGCGCGCCCGTCGTAGGCGGTACATAACCGCCAGCTCTTGTTGTGGCGACGGCTACTCCACCTCGCGGGGCGCTTTGTACCCTTGTTTCGCGACGATCTGATATTTGATGGGCTTCTGCTTCTCGTCCACCACGCGCAGCGGCTCGTTGGTGGCGGGGTTCACCAGTTCCACCTTGATGTGGCGGAAGCTCCCGTCATGCGCCTGATTCGTGGGGTGATAGGTAAAGGTGTACTCGTTGCGCAGCGCATCCTCGATGGACTGGTAGATGGTCGGAAATTCCCCATAGAAGCGCGGGAAGTAGGACTGCCCGCCGGTCTCCCGGGCAAACGTCTTCATCTGGTTATCCGCCTGCAGGAAGGTCATATCCTCCGCGCCCGACATGCGGCCCTCGGCCATGATGCGAAGCGCCTGCATGAGACCAATGGCGAAGATGGGAACGCCGGCCTCCTGGATGCGCTTGCGCGCCTTGTCGAAGGTGAGCTTGCTGAACGTATCGACGCCGCTGGAGAGGAGAATGATGGCCTTGCGGCCCTCGATGTTCTCCATGCGCTCTTCGGTCTCCACCACGGCGTCGTACAGATTAATCTCGGACATTCCCGGTATCCGCAGCTCCTGGAGCGCTTCGTATGTCCTGGTCCGATCGATGGAGAAGTCCGACAGGATCTCGGGCTTCATGTCAAAGGCGATGACGGCAATGTAATCTTCTTTCTTCAACGTCTGGGCGAATCCGTACGAGGCCACCAGTGTCTGCTGCCACGCCTGGCTGCCGTAACGCTGAAACTTCGCGCTGAATTCGACCAGCAGGCAGACGGTCATGGGCGCCTCGCCCTTGGCGGTGGTCTCGATCTTCTGCGGGACATTGTCCTCGAGAATACGGAATCTGTCCGCCGGGATG
>CAYVPZ010000499.1:0-4299 GCA_964453955.1 uncultured Solibacteraceae bacterium
CATCGATATCCAGAATGACATCGGTGGGGTTGGTGGCATACACGCTCACCGCCCCATTGGTACCTGCCGGAATGATAGCCGCGTTGGCCTTGATGCGCCCATCCACCGAATTCAGCGTGGAGACCAGAGGCTGCGCGGCCCCGCTGGGCCAGACAGTTATGTAGTCCAGCGGTCCTGGGGGCACCACGGTAACGTTGAGCGAATACGCCGCTGCGGTGGTGGGAATGCCACAACTGCTGCCGGGAATCGTGAAACTGCGGGTTGCCCCGCCCACCAGCGAAGGCGAGCCAAAAGCGCCGTTGGAGTAGCGCGTGTCCGCAATGCGGCAGGGTGTCATGGCTATGAAACGCAGTGGGTTCGGCGTGACATCGAAACCCTCCTCCACAAGCGGGGCAGCGGCGTAATCGGCGTCGCCTCCCTGCGTCACCTGGATGAGGCAACTACCGACTTCGACCAACATCACGGTGCTGCCCCACATGGTGCAGACGGCCGGAGTAGCGGAACCGAAGGTCACTGCAAGGCCCGACGTCGCGCTCGCGCTCGCGCTAATCGAGAATGGAGCAGTCCCGAACGGCTGGCTCGCCAGCGGCCCTGCAAAGTTGATGGTCTGGCTCAACGCTGTCACCTGGAAACTCTGGTTCACCGGTGATGCGGCGGAATAGCCGATGTCGCCGCTCTGCGTCGCCTGGATCGTGCAGGGTCCGCCCATGACCAGCGTCACCGTCGTATTCGAGACCGTGCAGACCGACGGGGTCTGCGAATTGAAGCTCACCGTCAGACCAGACGTCGATGTCGCGCTGACCGGGAACGGCGCGGTGCCGAACGGCTGGTTTAGGAGAGTGCCGAACGTGATGGTCTGCGTATACACCGACCATGTTATTGACACCGGGGTTGCCGTCAGCCCTCCGAGGCTGGCCTGAATCACATCCGTGCCGGCCCCGCCGGCATCGGTATACGTGAAAACCGCCTGGCCGCTCGCATTCGTCGAGACCGGGCCGGCCGGGCCCGCGTTGGGACCGGAATTGAAGGCGAAAAAGACAATGGCGTTGGGAATGGGCGAACCGCTGGCGTCCGTCACCGTCGCGGTGACGCTTCCCGTCGTGCCTGCCTGGTTCGAGGCAGTGGATGGAGTGAGCACAAGGGAAGCCGGGGGCGCCGGCGGAACCACCGACGGGCCGGCCGCGACAAGTTGCGTCACCGCGTTTCCATCCATGTCCGCGAAAAGCGGAAGGGTGGGCGACGGCGCCAACGTGCTGGCGAAATTCGACCAGCCAAACGCGGGAGCGTACGCGGATACGTCGAACATAACCGTGATGGACTGTTGCGGATCCACCGTGATGAAGCCGCTGCTCAGGGGAATGCTCAGCAACTCATTGGCCGGTCCGGTCACGCTCTGGAATTCATTCAGCAGCGCCCCGGGTACGAGCGCCGCGAGACTCGTTGCGCCGGTGCTGAGCGCCGTGAGGGTTGAGCCATTCAGAAAGAACTGGGGGGCGGCCAGACCGCTGTTCGTCACTGCGTTGGTGAGCGCGGTCGCATCGAATATGTAGACTCCAGCGGTTGCCGTTCCCCCGGATTCCTGAATCTCTCCATCCAGGACAGCGTTCACCCGGAGTGTCAGGCTCTCGTTGCTGGTGTTGGTCCAAGTGCGATAGGCGATCCCGCGCCCGGCGCCGATCCCCCAGGTCACGTCCGGGCCGCTCGTGGCGGAAAACGCCCCCGCGAGCAGGCCATTCTGGGTGATTGTGCCGCGGGCAAACGACCAACCGGAAGGGATGATGAAGTTCGATGGCGACGTGTTCAGCACGCCGTCGCCCCCGGAGATGCTGTCCTGAGGGGTGTCCGGAATGCCGAACGCCGTCCCCGTCATGATCGTCCGTGCCGCAGTCCCGTAGCCGAGGCTCGGCAATGTCGAGCCGGAAATCCGCATCCCCATGGAAAACGGCGGGAAGTTGATCGATCCATTAGCCCAGCGGCCGTTGAGATTGAAGTAGTATGCATAGTTCGGAAGCGGGGTTGGAGCGCCGTCAAACATCGTGGCGTTAAAACTGCCCTCGACAGGTTCGAAGGATAGCCAATAGGTGCCAGCGGGAAGAACCGGTATGGATTGGAGAGAGGGAACGTAACCCAGCCCGCGCTCCCGCCCAGCGGAGTGGCGGGGATCGTGAACTCCTGCAGGAAAACGCTGGTTCCGGGAATGATGTCCCCGTCATAAAGGGGCATTCCATTGCCGGCGTAAATGTTAACATTCACGCTCCCCCCGGTGCCCACCTGCATCCAGCCCTCAACCGATGAAATGCTGTCCGCCTGGGCCAGCGTGAACTGGCCGGCGACGTATTCGTAATTCGAAGCGCTGGTGTTGTATATGCCAGCTCCATTGGTCGTGCTCGTCGGCGCGCCGGTGTCGACCAGCAGGACCGGGCTCGCCGCGGGCGTGCCCGAGAGCCGCATTCCAAGACCGGGGTTCGTGAGCGAAAACGTGGCGTCGTACACGATCCACCCGGTGTTCCGGCTGTTATAGAAGGCGTAGTTCGCGAGCGGGCTCGGAGCGCCGCCGGGCATGGGATAGGTCAGGGCCGAGCCGGCCACCGGTTCAAACGACAGCCAGTACGGAGTGTTGGCGGCAAGCACCGGTTGATTCGTAAACCTAAAAACCACCCAGGTGTCGGCCGTCTGGCTGGGAACCGTGAAAGTCTGGGAGAAGACGCTAAGCCCGGGAAAACCGGCATCGTCGGCGCGCAGCACCACCGCCAATTGGCCGCCGGTCGCCCCCGCCTGTATCCACGCCTGGGCCGAGGAGATCGAGTACCCCTCGGTCAGGGTAAACTGGCCGGCATCATTCTGGAAGGTGGCTCCGGCGCCACAAGACGCCGCACACAACTCCCCCCCCGAACCCGACCCCGTCGGCTGCCCAGTATCGAAGAGCAATGTCTGCGCACCGGCGTTAGCCGTCAGCAGCAGGGCCGCCAGAGTGAACGCGAAGACAACATTCAGCCAGATAAAGACTCCCTGATGGCAGACGTTTGAGTATAGGGCATCTTACAGTCCAGCGACAACTGCCATAATGATTGGGCTGTCGTCCGGTGGCCTGAGCTTCCCCCGCGCCCGGCCTTCCGATATAAACAACAATGCGAGTGCAGCGAGTTCCAGCACGTCCGCCACCAACTCCAATGGGACCGCTGACCTGTCGCAGGCGGGTCAGTTCTTCAGCGAGCTGGAGAGCCTCGCCCGGAACTCCCCCTCCGAGTTCGAGCAACTGACGGCGCAGATCTCCAGCGAACTGAACACTGCGGCTCATCAGGCCACGGGGCCGACACAGCAATTGCTGCAGCAGCTTGCCAGCAACTTCCAGACCGCTTCGCAGACCGGAAGAATGGCTTCCCTGCTACCTTCAGAGCAGGCCGCTTCGGCTACCCAAGGCACGCAGAGCACCTCCGAACACCATCATCACCACCACGGCGGCGGGTATAGTTCGTCGCGGCAGAGCAGTGATTCCAATAATCTGCTGTCCGCGTTGTCGAGTCAAAGCCTGTTCCAGAACAAATATCAGCAGGTGATGCAAGCGTAGTGCAGGCAGGCGTCTCAGCCTTTGCGTTTTTGCTCAGTCGGGTAACATCGCGCATTCAGCGGCTTGATACGAATCCTGCCAACGGACTCGCCGCTGCAGGTCTCTTGAGTATCCCTTCCTGGTCCTCGCGTTCCTCTGCTGAGTGTACATTTGGCCGCCAGCCAGGACCGCCACGAAACTACCGATAACACGAATCAACGCCCCCTTAGTCCACAGCGGGCGCCCGCGGGGGCAGTGAGACCTTCCGACTGCCCGGCCACGGATTCACCCAGCTATTAGGCTGCAGCTGGTATGCTCGATTCAAAGAAGAGGCGGGATTAATTCTCGGCTCAAACAGGCCGGACCGCCGGCCCGGAAGTTCCTGGCTGGAGATACCACGATGTCATGCAAACCGCTCGTTGTTGCGACGCTAGCCGTCGTCCTTTCGGCTGTGAGCGTCGCCCACGCGCAGGACAGCGGCCCGTACAAGGTGCTCAGGATTCAACTGGTGGGAGGCGACGGCGGATTCGATTACGTTACCGCCGACCCTGACGGCCGCAACCTTTATGTTGCCCGGTCCGGCCCGGCCGGACACATCGGCGTTTATAACCTCGACACGCTGGCCCAGGTGGGAGATATTCCCGGCGCAAGCGCGCACGGCGCAGCCGTCGATGCCGCGACGGGGCACGGCTTCGCAACCTCAAAGCCGGTGACGATGTTCGATTCGAAGAGCTTTGCGATTCTGAAGAAGA
>CAYVPZ010000500.1:0-4297 GCA_964453955.1 uncultured Solibacteraceae bacterium
GCGAGCGCGACTGGATACAGGGAAGGCTGCGCACCGATATCTACAACCAGGCTTTCGGAGTGGCCAAGGGCGACGAAGTGGAGGCGCAGACCGATCCGCAGGTGAGGGCTGCGGTGGCGGCGCTGGGGCGGTAAGAGGCGATCGACTCCGACGCGGAAAGAGAGCGGGCCGCCCTGGTCCTTCCGAATCTTACCTGCCGACGATGGCCTCCTCGTACGTTCGATATAACATCCCCCACTCTATGAGCTGCACTTGGGCATCGTCAAATTCCGGCTGGCCCAGGATCGACTGGTCAAGCGAGCGCAGAACGTAGACATGCGCGGGCCACCCGGATACGGGAAACAACGTCTGTCCCTTATGCCGTGTCGCCAACAGCACTTGAAAGATATCCTCGCCACCCAGACCGTAATGCTGACCGATTACCGGCGGTTCAATTGCCACGTGCATCCAATCATTCCGCCGGGCGTCGCGCATGCGCCCTTTGCACCAGCAGGCCCGAGGCTCGCCCGCACCTTCGTTCAAGCACAGATAGAAATCCGCATTCACATCGCTGATATCCATTCCGAACCTCAGGTCGCCAGGATTTCGAGCGCTTCGGGGCCGCAGATGCGCTCCACCTCCGCTTTGAATTCCTTGTCGGGGCGGACGCGCGTGGTTACGTCCAGAATTACCGAGAAATCGCGGGGTTTTTCCAGACGCAGGCGCACCTCGGTGTCGCCGCGTTTGCGCGCGAACAGCTCCGTGAGAGCCGCCGCGCGATCGTTGCCGTTGGCGCCGATCGGAATGCGAATGGAGATCAGCGTGGGCAGGTCCTGGCGCGCCACCTCCAGCGGGGTGATGGTCTGGATGGAAAGCTTGGGCGGCGCGTTGTCCTCCGGCAGCACCGCCGCGCGCACGAACACCGGCTTGTCCTCCACCAGGTTGGCCAGCAGGTTGTCGTACTGGGTGGTGAAGACCATGGCCTCGATGCTGCCGGCGCGGTCCTCCAGTTGCATCGCCGCCCACAGCTTCTGCTCCTTGTTGCGCTTGCGCTGGATGCCGGTGAGAATGCCGCACAGCTTCACTTCGGTCCCTTTGGCGAGGCCTTCAAGATCGTCGGTGCTGTGATCGCTCAGCTCGGCGATTTTCGCGGCGAAGGCGTCGAGCGGGTGGCCGCTCACGTAGATGCCGAGCACTTCCTTCTCGCCGGCCAGCTTGGCTTCGGCGGTCCAGTCGGGGAGTTCTGGCAGCGGCTGATCGCGGTGCGCGGGCTCTTCGAAGGCCATTTCGAACAGGCCGCCCTGCCCGCTTTCGCGGTCGCGCATGGCGCGCTGGCCGGCTTCCATGGCCGAATCGATCATGGCCCACCACTGCGCGCGATTGCCTTCGAGCGAATCGGTTGCGCCGGCTTTGATCAGGCTTTCGATGATGCGGTGGTTGACGGAGGTGAGGTCCACGCGCTCGCCGAAATCGAAAATGGTGCGGAACGGGCCGCCCTCGGTGCGCGCTTTGATGATGGATTCAACGGCGGTGCCGCCCACGTTCTTGATGGCGGACAACCCAAATCGAATCGCCTTCCCATCGCCCGCGCTCACCACCGGCGTGAAGTTGCTGTCGCTGGAATTGATATCCGGCGGCAGGACGGCGATGCCCATTTCGCGGCACTCGTTGATGTACTTCACCACCTTGGCGGTGTTGCCGGTTTCCGAGGTGAGCAGCGCGGACATGAACTCCACCGGGTAGTGCGCTTTGAGATACGCGGTGACGTAGGCGACGAAGGCGTACGCGGCCGAGTGCGACTTGTTGAAGCCGTATCCGGCGAACTCTTCCATGAGGTCGAAAATGTGGGCGGCTTTCTTCTCCTGGAAGCCGCGTTCCTTCGCGCCGTGGGCGAAACGGTGTCGGTGCCCGGCCATTTCCCTGGCGTCTTTCTTGCCCATGGCGCGGCGCAGCATGTCCGCTTCGCCGAGCGAATAGCCGGCCAGTTTGTTGGCGATCTGCATCACCTGTTCCTGGTACACGATGACGCCGTAGGTCTCCTCCAGGATCTCCTTCAACTGGGGAAAATCGTAGGTCACCTGGCGGCGGCCGTGCTTGCGCTCGATGAAGTCGTCCACCATGCCGCCCTGCAGCGGGCCGGGACGGTAGAGCGCGTTGAGCGCGCAGAGATCCTCCAGACGCGAGGGCTGCGACTTGCGCAGGATGTCGCGCATGCCGCGCGATTCGAACTGGAATACGCCGCTGGTGTAGCCTTTCGAGAAGATGGCGTAGGTGGCGGGGTCGTCGAGCGGAAGATCTTCGATTGATACGGTGTCGCCGCGGTGTTTCTTAATGAGGGCGAGGGCGTCCTGGACGATGTCCAGCGTGGTGAGGCCGAGGAAATCCATCTTGAGAAGGCCGAGCTTCTCCAGACCCACCATGTCGTACTGGGTGACAATTTCATCCTTATTTGTTTTATAGAGGGGGACCAGTTCCTTGAGCGGAAGGGGTGAGATGACCACGCCCGCCGCGTGCACGGAGCAGTTGCGGGCCATGCCCTCCAGCGTTTGCGCCACGTCCAGCACCTCTTCGACGCGCGCGTCTTTCCGGGCCGCCTCGGCGAAGCCGGGCTCCTTCGAGATGGCTTCCTTCAACTTGATGTTGAGCTGCAACGGAACCAGCTTGGTGACGCGGTCCACCTCGGCGAAGGTCATGTCCAGTACTCGGCCCACATCCTTGATGGCCTGGCGCGCGCCCAGCGTGCCGAAGGTGATGATTTGCGCCACCTGCTCGCGCCCGTACTTTTCGGTGACGTACTGGATGACCTCGCCGCGCCGGCGGGTGTGAAAATCGATATCGATATCGGGCATGCTGATGCGCTCGGGGTTGAGGAAGCGCTCGAACAGTAGTCCGTACTGCAGCGGGTCGATATCGGTGATCTCCATGGAGTAACTCACCAGGCTGCCGGCCGCGGAGCCGCGGCCCGGTCCCACGGGAATGCCGTTCGATTTGGCGAAGCGGATGAAGTCCCAAACGATCAGGAAATAGCCGGAGAACTTCATCTGCTGGATCATGTGGATCTCGCGATCGAGGCGTTCGGCGTATTCGGCGAGGTCGCACTTCAGCGCGCCCGAAGCGCGCATGGCCTCCAGACGCGGGCGCCGGCGCTCGAAACCCTGGCGAGCCACGTACTCGAACCACGTGTCGGTGGAGTGGCCTTCGGGAACGTCGAAGCGGGGGAAGGGCTCCTGGACTTTTTCGAGCTTCACCTGGCAGCGCTGGGCGATGTCCCAGGTGCGGTCGAGCGCGTCCTCCATGCCGGCGAAGAGGGCGAGCATTTCGGCGCGGGTTTTGAGATAGAACTCGGGGACGTCGAAGCGCATGCGCTGCGGGTCCTTCATGGTTTTGCCGGTCTGGACGCAGAGCAGGATTTCGTGGGGGCGGGCATCCTTGCGGCGCATGTAATGGGCGTCGTTGGTGGCCACCATGGGGATGCCGGTGTCGGCGGCCAGACGGCGCAGGCCGGGGATTACGAGCTTGTCTTTGTCGAGCCCGTGGTCCTGAATTTCGAGGAAGAAATTGCCGCGGCCGAACAGGTCCTGGTATTCGTAGGCGAGGCGGCGGGCCTCTTCGTAGCGGTCGGCCAGGATGGTTTCGTTGACGTCGCCGCGCAGGCAGGCGGACATGCAGATGAGCCCTTTGGAGTGCTGGGCGAGCAGGTCTTTATCGATGCGCGGCTTGTAGTAGAAGCCTTCGAGGAAGCCGGTGGAGACCAGGTTGATGAGGTTGCGGTAGCCTTCCTGGCTTTCGCAGAGCAGGACGAGGTGGTTGTAATGGTCCGACTCGCTGCGGGTGTGGCGGCCCTGCTGGGAGACGTAGACCTCGCAGCCGATGACCGGGTGGACGCCTTTTTCGCGCGCCTTGTTGTAGAACTCCACCGCGCCGAACAGGTTGCCGTGGTCGGTCATGGCCACGGCGGGCATGTGCTGTTCGACGGCGAGATCCATGAGCTGGGTGATCTCGCAGGCGCCGTCCAGCAGGGAGTAGTCGGTGTGGCAATGCAGATGGACAAAGGGCTGTTCAGAATTCATGATTCCTTGCGGGGGGAGGCTGTCTGTATTTTAGAACGGCGGGAGGGCGGCGTGCGGGCACAGTTGTGCCACGGGAGCGTCGAGGGGCCGGACGCCTTTGCGGGGCGCCCGGCCGGTGGATGAATCCGGCAACGTGCGGGAGGGTCGAGAGGGGGACCAGTATCAACCGGGACATCAGCCGCGTACCGTAGTCCGGGAGGGTGTAAAACAGACTGTGTAAATGGCCATCGGCTTATGGACAATAGGAG
>CAYVPZ010000501.1:0-4294 GCA_964453955.1 uncultured Solibacteraceae bacterium
CGCGGCTGGAAGCGCGGTCCACGCGCATGTAGAACGGAAAACCCGACGCCTCGCGAGTCTCGAATTTGCTCCGCAGCCGGCCCAGACGGCTGGCCAGGGCCTGCTGCTCGGAGAGCCGGGTGACGTAGGCAAACCGGACATCGTGCAGGTCGTACAGAGCGATGGCGGATTCCGCGCCGGCCATCGATTCGAGCGCCTTCATGTCCGGCGCGAAGCCCGCCGCCGCGGCGTACTCGTCGAATACGCCTTTGAGCTTCAGGAAGAGGTTCGAGCGCGAGAACTCGGCGAAATTGGCGCCTTTCAGCCAGGCCGTCTTCTCTCGCGAGGCGTTCCAGCCGTCCAACAGTCGCGAAAGATCCTTCGCTTCCACCGAAACCAGCGCGCCGCCGGGCAGCAACTGCGCGAGCGGCGGCTGCGGGGCCGGGGGCTGGACCTCATACCATGCCAGCGCGGCGGCCGCGCACAGCAGACCGGCGGCAACGAGCGCGTTTTTCATGAGGGCCTCCGCGGGCGGACGATGCGGTCCTGTTCCAGACCCTTGTGAATCTGTGGTTCGCGGGCGACGTCCTGCTTTCGCCGCTCGGTCTCTTTCTGCAGCGCGTCGCATTTTGATTTTCGAGCCGGGGTGGATTCGAGATCCACCGCGAAGCCGGCAAGCTTCAGCGCCTCCGTGAGGTTGCCGGCGCGCTCGTAGGCCGCAGAGAGCAGGCTGGCGAGAGAGGCGCGTTCCGGCGCAGTGAGGCCGCCCCGTGGCACGTAACCCTGGATGAAATAATCGCCGTTCTGAATCCTCTCGAAAGCGGCCTCGCCAATGCTGTCGTGCCCGGCGGCTATGGCGGCCCGGATCGTGCCGATGCGAAGCGGCAGATCGGCGGGGTCAATGGCCAGCGCATCGCGGAGCAACTCGAAACGCTGTTGCGGGTCCGTCAGGCGGTCCGCTACGGCCAGTCTCGCCGCGATATAGAACGGCCGAGCGGCCTCCGCGATGGCGATCCGGCCACGCCGCAGGAGTCCCAACTCGCTGTTCGGGTCCGCATTCGCGTCGGGGGCGTCGTCGCCGAGCAGGCGGGCGGCCGCGGCGCGCGTCCCATACTCGGCCTGGCCATCCTGCACCACCGCGCTCAACAGCTGCGCCTTCTCCTGGCCCTGCAACAGGCGCGCGAGCTGGAGGCGCGCGTCGTCATCCCAGGGCACGGCCTTCACGCGATCGCGGAGAAACGGGACGGCCTCCGCTTGTTTGCCGCGCTCGGCCAGCAGGGTTGCGGCCGGAACGTAGGAGTCGAAGGGCTCATCCACAATGAGGGTCATGCGCCGCAGCAGCGCCACCGCGCGGCCCGTCTCATTGCGGTCGAGCCAGACCTCGGCGAGACCCAGGAAGTTGGCGGGCTCGAAGTGTTCGGAGGCCAGTTCGCGGTCGTAGAGGAACTCGAGAACCGAATCCGCCGCGTCCCCGCGCTGGTCGGTCTTCAGGATGACCGCGGCACGCTCCAGCACATCCCGCGCCGGGGCCTTGTCCGGTTCGCCGCGATAGCGCGCGAGAATCTCCTCCAGCGTTCCCGTCGCCGCGGCCAGACGAAGCTCGGTTTGCGTACGGGATTCATCCGGTTTCACGGGAATGCTCGCCCACTCGGCCCGCGCTTCCGCGAGTTTCCCCTGTTCGATCAGCAGGTCCACCAGTGCAAGGCGCGCCCAGCGCCACGCTTGTTCCTTCCATGTGCGGTCGGTCCCGTTGGCCGCTTGCATCTGCCGGAAGGCCGTGGCTACATGCCACCGTTGGATGCGTTCCCGTTCCGTGGGGGTGAACTCCCGCTCAAGCGCGCGGAAAGTGTCAGTGGCCCCCGTGTCGTCGGCGATGTCCAGCACCCATTCGTAATCCACGCCCGCGTCCCTGCAGGCCTCGAAGGCCGCCTTTAGCAGCGGCTCGATGTTGTAACCGTCGTTCACCGTGGCATAACCGCGGAGAAGTTTCTCAATATCGCCGCGCAGGGCCGGAAGGGCCTTATCGCTGCCGATCTGCCTGATGGTCTCGCTGGCATCCGTCCAGAAGCTCGGCTCCAAAGCTACGCCGCGATTCTGACTGCGGTCGAACGCGGCGAGAGCCTGCTTCCAGCGAGCAACGGCGTCGTCGTGACGGCCCTCTCGCCAGAGGATTCGGGCAATGGCATTGTGCGCGTCGCCGCGATTCGCGTCAAGCTGAAGCGCGTCCTCGTACTCGGCGATGGCCCTGGCGTCGCCACCGGCGCCCTCATACCAGGTTCCGAGCGCGAAGTATGCGCCGGCGTCCGCGGGCGCCGCCTCCACGGTGGCCGGCAGCCACGCGTCCGCTTCTGCGGAGCGATCCTCGGCCAGATACTCGCCGTAGCGCGCGCCATAGTAATACCAGATGCCGCCGGCAAGCTGCCGATCGCGGTCGACGCGGTGCTGAATGCGCTCGCCAATGGTTCCTCCGCCGAGCGCGGCAGCGAAGGCCTCACTCACTTCGGGCGATCGCGTGCCCGCATACACGCCGGCCAGCGCCGTATATGCTTTGGTCCACACCGGCGGCAGGCCCGCGCCACGCGCCACGATCGCGCGCCGGGCGAAAGTGAAGTCTTCCGTGCGTATGGCAAGCTGTGCGGCGCTGTCGCGATTGCCGGATTTCCGCGCCAGGGCGAGGATCCGCTCGCGGTCGGCTGCCGCCAGCACATCCAGATACCGCTCGAACAGGTCGCCAATCGCGCCGCGCTCGTTGAGACGATCAAGCACACTCCTCTCGCCACCCGCATCGCCGGCGGCGCGCCGCGCGGTCTCCTCTTCGCGCAGAACGCGCTGCCAGACCTCCTCTTTTGCCGCAACCCTGGCGGCCCAGACGTCTAGTTGTCCGGCGAGTTCGCCGAACTGCGCGCGGTCCATCTGGAGTGACACCAAACGCTGCTCCGGCGATGTTGCCAGGTCCGCGGTGGTCAGGCGTCCTGCCAGCAGATCCGCTTCGAGCGGCGCGAGCCCGGCGCTTTCCGCGAGCGGTATCAGCACGTGGTCCAGGGCGCCGGGTTCCGCCTGCGCCCTGGCCATCACCTGGCGCGCCACTTCCGCTTTCTCCTCGGCGGTGTAGTAAGCCGTGATCGCCTTGCCGGCTTCCTGCACCATAGGGTGGTCGTCCTTTCGCGGTGCGGCCTTCAACACCGTTTCCAGCTTGCGCGCGCGGGTGAGAATTCGTGCCCAGACGGCCGCCTGGTTTCGGAACTCCGTGGCCTGCGCGAATGCCGGTCCGGCCAGGGCCGCGCCACGTTCGACGAACGAAGCGGCGTCGGCAGTGTAGTTCCACGCATCGAGGCTCTGTGCGATCTGGAACAGATCGGCAGCGGTTGCGGTTCTTTGCCCCACCACGGCGGTCTTCAGCGCGGTGACGGCTTCCTCATGACGGCCCAGCTTCGCGTTCAACTCGGCCACCTTCCGCATCCATTGCCCGTTGTGATAGGAGAGCTCGTAGAGCGTCAGGCAACTGCGGATGGCGCGGTCGAAATCGAGCAGGCGCTCTTCCAGCCTGGCGCGCTCGGCCAGCAGGTCGGCGCGGTCCGGCCGTGCTTTGAGAGCGGCATCGTAGGCGGAGATGGCCGCGGGATAATCTTCGAGCGCGGTCTCCACGTGGGCCAGCACCATCGGCCAGCGATAGTCGCGCGGCGACGTCTGGATGGTGTTGCGATAGAACTCCACCATACGGGAGCCGATCTGGTGACTCGCCGCATAGAGCGAAGCTTCGCGAATCAGGCTCTCGTCCTCGGGATATGAGTCGACCACCTCGATGTACTGGTCCACTGCCGCCGCGAAGTCCCGCAGGCGGGTGAGCGCGGGAATCAGCGCACGGCGGAGGGTGGCGATTCGCGCGGTTCGCTCGGCGGGCGTCAGCGGCGACTGCTTCAGGGCGCGGATGGTGGCCAGTTGGAAATCGCGGAAGGCTTTGTCGTCGCCGGAGCGCAGCCACGTGCCGGCCTGCGCCGAGAGATATTCAGTGCGATACGGGTCCGCGGCCAGCAACGTCTTCAGCAGTTCGCGCGCCTGTTCGTAATGCCCCGCGTCAGTGGCCACGCCCGCCACCTCCAACGTGAATCTGTCGCGGTACTCCGGTTGTGCGTGCGCGGCCGCGTCCCGCAGGATCCCGACCGCCGCGTCCGGCTGCTTGTTGCGCACGTGAAAATCCACGGCCGCGCGCACCACGCCAAGAATCAGCGGACGCTCATGCCAGAGCGCGTCGACGGTGTGGGCGGCCGCGGCGACGTTGTTCTGCGCCTCGAAGAAACGCATCAGCGCCAGCCGC
>CAYVPZ010000502.1:0-4289 GCA_964453955.1 uncultured Solibacteraceae bacterium
AAAGATCATCTTGTGGGCGAGATCTCCCGTCACACCGAAGAGCACCAGCGCGTCCGAGCGGGACGCGCTCATCAGCCATCTCCCTTGTTGCCGGCGGCTTTTTCCTTGTGACCGCCGAACCCAAATCGCATGGCGGAGAGCAGCTTGTCCGCGAAATCGTCTTCGCCTCTTGACGCGAACCGCTGGTAAAGCGCGGCACTCAGGACCGGGGCCGGAGTTCCTTCGTCGATGGCAGCGGCAATGGTCCACCGGCCTTCACCGGAATCGGAGACCCGGCCTGAAAACTTCGAGAGATCGTCCTGCCCGTACAAGGCGGTTGCGGTTAGGTCCAGCAACCATGAGGCGATCACACTTCCACGACGCCAAACCTCGGAGACGTCGGCCAGATCGAAGTCATATTGATAATGTTCCGGATTACGCAGGGGCGTCGTCTCGGCATCGACGGTCCGGTCCTGCTTGCCAACGTTGGCGTGCCGCAGAATGTTCAACCCCTCGGCATATGCCTCCATAAGGCCATATTCGATGCCGTTGTGAACCATCTTGACGAAGTGCCCGGCGCCGGAAGGCCCGCAATACAGGTAGCCTTCCTCAGCCGTGCTGGCAGACTTTTCACGCCCCGGCGTGCGCGTGATATCGCCGCGTCCGGGGGCAAGCGTCTTGAAGACCGGATCCAGGTGGTGGACCGGTTCCGCCTCACCTCCAATCATCAGGCAGAAACCACGTTCGAAACCCCACACGCCGCCGCTGGTCCCCACGTCGAGGTAATGAACGCCTCGCAGCTTGAGTTCCCCGGCGCGCCGAATGTCGTCGATGTAGTACGAATTGCCTCCATCCACGATGATGTCGCCGCTTTGCATTTGGGCGCTGAGGCCGTGCAGCGTCTCATCGACGGCCGCCGCGGGCACCATCAACCAGGCCGCGCGTGGAGGGTTTAGTTTCGCCACGAAATCATCGAGCGAAGCGGCTCCGGTCACGCCTTCCTTCTCCAGATTCTTAACGTTCTCCTGGTTCTTGTCGAAGACAACGCATTGATGGCCACCGCTCAGCAAACGGCGGACCATGTTGGCGCCCATTCTCCCGAGACCGATCATCCCAATCTGCATTTTTCAGTTCCTTTCCTGATGCTCAGCGCTTGAGGCTGCGGTAATGCCGAATGAGGGCGTTGGTCGAGCTGTCGTGCTTGAGTGGTGGCTCACCAACGCTCGCAAGTTCCGGGATGATGCGCGCGGCCAGCACCTTCCCAAGCTCGACGCCCCACTGATCGAATGAATCGATCTGCCAGATCGCACCTTGCGTAAAGACGCTGTGCTCGTAAAGCGCAATCAATTTGCCCAGCGTCTCCGGCGTCAATCGCTCGGCCAGAATGGTGGTCGACGGTCTGTTGCCCTCGAACGTGCGATGCGGCACCAGCCATTCCGGCGTGCCATCGGCCCTGACCTCTTCCGGTGTTCGCCCGAACGCGAGCGCCTCGGCCTGCGCGAATACATTGGACAAAAGAAAATCGTGGTGACTGCCGAGCGGATTGAGCGCCTTTACGAAACCAATGAAATCGCATGGGATGAGCTTCGTCCCCTGATGTATGAGCTGATAGAACGAGTGCTGGCCATTCGTGCCCGGCTCACCCCAGTAGATGGGCCCGGTCTGATAGTCGACCTGCGTGCCCTTGAGCGTCACGTGCTTGCCATTGCTCTCCATGGTCAATTGCTGCAGGTAGGCCGGGAAGCGCTTCAGGTATTGTTCGTACGGCAACACTGCGACCGTTTGTGCATCGAAAAAAGCGTTGTACCAGACCACCAGCAGACCCATCAGAACCGGCATATTGCGTTCGAAGGGCGCGGTGCGGAAGTGCTCATCCATCGCGTGGAAGCCGGCCAGCATTTCGCGGAAGTGTTCGGGACCGATCGCGATCATCGTGGACAGGCCGATTGCTGAATCCATCGAATATCGCCCGCCCACCCAGTCCCAGAAGCCAAACATATTGGCGCTGTCGATACCGAACTCCTCGACCTTCGCCGTGTTGGTGGAGACCGCCACGAAGTGCCGGGCAACCGCCTTCTCATCCCCCAACGCCTTAAGCACCCACTCGCGAGCCGTGTGGGCGTTGGTCATGGTCTCAAGCGTCGTGAAAGTCTTGGAGCAGATGACAAACAACGTCTCCTCGGCCTTCAGGTCGCGCGTGGCCTCAACGAAATCCGTGCCGTCCACATTGGAGACGAAACGGAAGGTCATGTCGCGCCGACTGTAGTATTTCAACGCCTCATAAGCCATCACCGGCCCGAGGTCGGAGCCGCCGATACCAATGTTGATTACATTTCGGACGCGCTTCCCGGTATGCCCCTTCCACTCGCCGCTTCGGACCTCATCCGCAAATGCGGCCATCTTGTCGAGCACGGCGTGAACCTCGGGGACGATGTCCACGCCATCGGCCAGGATTTGTTCGTTCTTTGGAGCGCGCAGCGCCACATGCAGAACGGCGCGCTGCTCGGTGATGTTGATCTTGTCGCCCGCGAACATGGCGTCAATGTGCTGACGCAGGCCGGACTGCTGCGCAAGCTCCAGGAGCAGCCGCGTCGTCTCGCTGGTGATTCGGTTCTTCGAGTAATCGAAGTAGAGACCCATGGCCTCCAGCGTGAAGCGTTCGCCGCGCTGTGGATCATCCGCAAAGAGCTGCCGCAAATGCACATTGCGGACGCTGGCAGAATGCTCCTCCAGCGCCTTCCATGCCGGCCGGTCACGAAGTGGAACGATGCTGTGTCGCGGTTGCTGCATTGTCATGTAGATCTCAGCCGGCGGCTTTGAGCGTTGCGGTCTTCGTCTCGATGCAGTTGAGCAGATCCTTCCAGGATTCGACAAACGACTCGGCGCCTTCGCGCTGCAGGTCGGCTGCGAGTTTCTCATCGTCGACGCCGGCCTTGCCAAACGCGGCGATCACCTTCTCGGCATCGCCGCCATCCTCAGGCAGGGCCCTGCCCAACTCGCCGTGATCGGCGAACGCAAGCAGCGTCTTCTCGGGAATCGTATTGATGGTGTCCGGTGCGGCGAGCGCCTTGACGTAAAGGATATCGGAGGCCTTCGGGTCTTTGGTGCCGGTGCTCGCCCAGAGCAGACGCTGCGGCTGCGCGCCGGCGCGGGCCGCTTTCTGCCAGCGGGCGGAAGCGAGCAGATCGCGGTACGCTTTGTACGTACGCATTGCGATCGCTATGCCCAGACGATCCTGAAGGTCCGCCGGGACTTTCCCCATCACCGCTTTGTCCCAGCGGCTGATGAACAGAGATGCCACAGAGCGTACATTCGGATCGAGGCCCGCGGAGATCCGGCGCTCGATGCCCCGCAGGTACGCTTCGGCTGCCCCGGCATAGTGCCCGGCTGAGAACAGGAGCGTCACGTTCACCGGCACTCCGCGAAAGATGGCTTCCTCAATGGCAGCGTGCCCTTCGCTGGTCCCGGGAATTTTAATGAAGAGATTGGGCCGTTGCGCCTGAGCGTGGAGATGAACGGCCTCTTTGACCGTACTCGCCGCGTCATACGCCAGCGAAGGAGAAACCTCCAAAGACACCCAGCCATCCATGCCTGCGGTTGCGTCGTGGATCGGCCGAAAGAGATCGGCGGCCTGCCTGAGGTCTTCAATCGCAAGCTCGAAGAAGAGGGCCTCGCCTGACTTGCCTTCCTTTTTCTTCTCGCGGATGGCGTCGTCGTAGAGGTTCGAGCTCTTGATCGCGAGGTCGAAGATCGAGGGATTCGAAGTGAGGCCGGTCACCGACAAGTCGTCGATGTAATGGCGCAGCGTCCCACTCGTCAACAGTTCTCGCGTGATGTTATCAAGCCAGAGGCTCTGGCCAAGATTATGGAGTTGCTGCGTCGGGTTCATAATTTCACCGTAAGAGTAGCATCGTCAAAATGCGGTCTAAACGAGCGGGCTTTTGTCCGCCCTCCTCCCGGCCTGCCGCGGTTGAACGCCGGAATCCTCAGACGCTCAGGACCGGGATGTGCGACTCCCGAATGATCCCATAGCCGTTGCCGTTGTCACCCAAATGGCTGCGCCCGGGAATGTGCCCGATGACCAGGACGTCAGCTTTCGTTTGCTCCGCCGCACGGTTCAACAGCTCTGGCGCATTGCCGCTATCGATGATGACTTCGGCCTTCGTGCCCACGTCCTGCTGAAGCCTTGCCATCTCTTTTGCGGCGAACCCGACGATCTTCTCCTTCCAAACGGGGTCGACGTAAAACCCGCCGGGGCCGTAGATCTCCACGCCGGCCGTGATGTGGACGAGCGTACGCGTCGCATCGAC
>CAYVPZ010000503.1:0-4283 GCA_964453955.1 uncultured Solibacteraceae bacterium
TGATGTTCTCGACGGGCCTGCTGGGCGAGGTGCCGATGCGCACGTACTTCGAGAGCCAGGGCCGGCGCATTTACGCGGTGCGCGAGGTGCGCTGCCAGCGCGAAGCGGTCACGTCGGGAAGCTGAAGACGAGCGGAAGAAACCCGATTCTTCACGGACGGCCACTGCCGCTCACGAGCTTTCTGATGTCTTCGAGCCTGCTGCTTATGTCGGCAACCGTGGCGCAGCAGGAGGCCGGGGAGTGCCTGGCTCCGGATCGGATCTCCGAATTCCGCCATGGTCAGCAAAACAGACCTGAGCGCATCGCGGCCGTTGGCGATGGCTTCTTCGATCGTTTCGCCATCCGACATACATCCGGGGATGTCGGTATATTCAATCAGATAGCCGCCCCCTTCGTCCTCGGCGAGGGGCCGCGCCATGAACGTGTATTCTTCGAGCTTCAGGTCATAACCCATCGCGTTCCTCCTGTTGCGCGACCAACGCCACGAACCGCCGCACATATACGAGCTTCACTGGCCGCGCGGCCGGAACGCTGAGCATGTTTCCCCTCGCATCCCGGAACGAAACCTGACTGGTTCCGTGCTGGCGGTATTCGATGCCGTAACGACAGCATGCGCAACATGGTCTTGATCGTCTCCGCGCATGATGCTATGACCATCTCCTCTGCTAGAACGCGCACGTAATCTACTGGAATGTAATGGTCACGGCATTGGCCGTCACACCATTGACGGTGACCTGGATGGGCACCTCTCCGGATCCGGCCAGCGAGCTCGGCAGCGACACGTTGATCTGATCCTCGCCGACATATTGACCCCCGCCCTGCACGCCGGCGTAGGCCACGGTTACCGGCGAACCGTTGATGGTCACCGTGGTGTTGGTGTTGGTGGCGTTGTCGAACCCGGTGCCGAACAACTCCAGCGTCAGGGCGTTCCCGTTAAAAGCGATCGGGTTCGCCGCCCAAAGCTGCGAAGCCGTGTCGTAGGTAGCGGCGAGCTGGAGCGGCAGAAACGTGCCGTCCGGCTCCACGGCCTGGATGTACGCCGCGGCCACGCCCTGTCCGTTGCTGTTGGCGGAGTAAATGCCGGGCGCAGTGGCCGCCACCTGCAGAATCCCGCTGGACACCGCCGCTCCGCTGTCCAGTACGCTCACCGTCGCCAGACCGGAAGCCACGCCGGACGGGAGCAGATAGTTCACCTGGCGGGATGATACAAACAGGAGCGGCGCCAGCGACTTATTGCCGGCGGAGTCGGTTATCTGCACCTGGGTCTCTCCCAGTTTCGTCGGCAGCGGAAGGCTTGTCGCCTGCAGCAGCCCAGCGGCGAGGCCGTTGCCGTAGCCGGCCACCCAGGAGCTCGGAGCCTCCGAGTACCCGTACGACGCAGCCGCCGAGGTGGAGCGGACTAAGTCGGGCTGTAAGTGGTTCATGAGAGTTTGTAACTGCTCGGCGTCGGTGGTGAAGTTGCCGCCCGGTTGAACGGAGAGAGGGTATTCGCCCCACCACTCTCCGCCCGCCCAGTAAGTGCCGGACAGGCCCGCCTGATCGAGCGCCGTGAGGAAGTTATCCAGTACGGTCAGCCAGCGGGCGTCCGGTATCGAGCCGTCGGCAGCCGGGCCGGAATTGGGGATGCCGTATTCACCCACGTAGCACTTGACGTTGTTAGTGGTACACCATTGCACAAACGGAGCAAGCCGGGTAACCCCGACGTTGGCCAGGTCCGGGTTTGCAGCCAGCTCCTGGTCATAACTCTCGGTGTAAGTTCCGCTGTAGTTGAAGTCGAAATACTCATGGGCTTCGTAATAAAAGTTGTTTGCGGGGTCGCTGATCCAGCTTGTGGCGCCGTTGTCGCTGGCCCAGTTCGTGGCGTTGCTCCACTCGTAGCCCGGAATCATGATCAGTTTGTTGGGATCTACCGCGCGAATGGCGCTCACCACTTCCTGGGTGATCTGATTCCAGTTGGCCACGCCCATGTCGTGCGGCTCGTTCATGATGTCGTAGGCGACAACGGCCGGCTCATCCACAAAAACGGCGGCCATCTTCGACCAGAAGTCGGCGAGATCGGCGCCGGTCACTTGCACCGGGTCTCCGGCGGAAGGGCAGGGATTGTCGATGATGCACGGGGTCTGAGACCCGGCCAACGTGTAGCGGCCATAATTGTGCGCATCGATACTGACGACAGCGCCGGCCGCCTTCGCCCAGGCGATGTCGTTCTTGAGATAGCCCATATTGTCATTGGGATTGCCCGGGGCGAGGGGGCCTCCGGGCGTCGGCTGCAGGCGCTCCCACAGAACCTGCAGACGAATGAACGGCAGGCCGCGGGCGGCGAAATAATCGAACGTGGGTGGGCTCTGGTAGGTGTAATCGACCCCGTATGTGCCGGGTATGGATTCGGCAGGCCCGTTCTCCTGGTTGGAGCCCCACTCGGCCCCGGAGATGTTGACCCCGCGCATGTACTGGGCCGGCGCCAGGCCCGCGAACGCTAACAACGCGGCGGCCAGAAACAGCGATCGATACATCGTGGTTCCCCCCTGAAATAAGGGCAGTATATCAGGGATTAGGGCTGTGCCGGAAGTGCATCGGGCGGACGCGACACCTGGCCGCGGACGGCCTCGGCAATGGACACGCCGTTGGCATCGAGGGTGTGGCCCATGGCTCGCTCCAGCGCATTGTGGGCCTTGATCCACGCGCTGCGCGCCGCCACTTCCGACGAACGCGCCTGCGCCACGAAGCTTTGGTACTGCGTGATGAGGAACGTGGTGGAGAGGCCCACCGCGAATTTCTCGCGCTCCAGCGCGAGCGACTGCTCCTGCAGCGTGCGCACCTCGGTGGCCGCCGCCAGCGCCTCCCGCGAGCGGCCCAGCGCGATCAGCGCGTTCTCGATTTCCAGCCGCACCTGATTCTCCACCTGCTGGCGCCGGACCTCGAACTGGCGCACCTGCAGCTCGTCGCGCACCACGTCGGCTTCCGCCTGGCGATTCCGCAAAGGCAGGTCGAGCTGCAGCCCGACGCCGTAGGTGGGATAGTCGCGGCTCAATACCTGGCCGAGCGCGCCCGCGTTGCTCGCCGCCAGACCGGAATTCTGGGCCACGCCCACCAGGTCCAGCTCGGGCAGCAGCTCGTTCCGCGATCCCTCCAGGCTGATTTGCCCGCCCTCGATCTGCAGCCCGGCGGCGGCCACTTCGGGCCGGTTGGCCAGCGCTTCCTTCACCAGATCGTCCACGGGGCGCGACTCGTCGGCCGCGGGAATGCTGATGGAGCTGGTGGGCACGATGCGGGCGGTGCGCAGCAGAGGATCGGCGGTGCCGCGCCGCGTGAGCACGGTTTTGAGCAGCAGCTCCTGTTGCAGCACGAAGCCCTCGCTGGTGATCCGATCCTGCTGGGCCGCGGCCACCTCCGCCTGCGCGCGGGTTTGCTCGATGGGCGCCAGCGTTCCCGCCTCCACCTGCGCCTGGTTGTCCTTGAAAAGCCGCTCGGCCGACTCCAGCGTCTGCCGCTTCACCTCCAGGTCTTCATTCAAACTGACCAGATCGTAGTAGAGGCGGATGACGCCGGACACCGTGGCGATGGCCTGTTCGCGAAACACCAGATCGGTGATCTTCTGGTCGATTCCGGCGATGCGGATCAGCCGGCGGTTGAGACGGATGCCAAACCCGCGCAACAGCGGCTGCGTGACGGTGAGGCCGAGACTCGTTTGCGCGAACGGATTGAACTGGTAGGTGGTTGAGTTCGTGTTCGGCGCGGCGTCGCTGTACGCGAGGCCCACCTGCGTGCCGGGGCTGAATCCGGCGTTCAGGCCAATATTCCCCATGGGGCCCTGCGCCACCAGCGCACCCGAGCCGACGGCGGCCGGATCGATCTGCGGCGTGGTCTGGTGCGCCCAGTTCAACTGGCCGGTGAGAGCCGGGTCGAAGGTGGGGATGGGTGGTCCGGTGGCGAATGGAACGGCGATGGTGGTGGTGCTTCCGTTCACCGACAGGTTGGTGGTGGAGCCGGTCACGGGGTAGACGTCGGCCACGTTGGCCACGACGGAACTGGCCTGCGCGATGCCCCCGGCCGCCGAGGTGACCAGTGGCTCGCCGGGGATGGTGACGCTTTGCGGCAGCTCGGAGACGGTCATGCTCACTCCGCGTAGCTGGCCGCCTCCCTTCGCGCGCAGAATGTCGGTGTCGGCGATGCGCATGCCGTAGCGTTCGAGCTCGATGTCCAGATTGCTCTCCAGCGCAATGGCGATGGCATCCTGCAGCGAGAGGTACAACTGGTTGGCGCGGATGAGGGAATCGGCGCGG
>CAYVPZ010000504.1:0-4276 GCA_964453955.1 uncultured Solibacteraceae bacterium
GGAGCAGCATCTCCCTGACCCCGTTCGCGTTCATCGACGGGCCCCGCAACTACTCGCCGGTGACCTCGCTTCTGCGCTTGCAGAGGAAAGTCTCGTTCGAGTGGGAGACCGATTACGATCCGCTGCACAAGGCGGTGGTGGCCAATGTGGTGAGCGCGGACTACCGCCTCGCGCATTACATTATTTCGATTGGCCAGGCGCAGATGCGCGACGATCCGCCCAACAGCCCGGTGACCATTCTCACGCCCACCTCCGGTCAGTTCCGCGGCACCATCGGGTACGGCGACTCGAACCGGCGCGGTCTGAGCGCCGGGTTGAGCTTTTACTACGACTACAAGAGGGGATTGCTCGAATACATGGCCGCGCAGGCGACTTACAACACGGACTGCTGCGGCCTCAGCATCCAGTACCGCCGGCTGGATTTCGGCGGGCGCGACGAAACGCAGATCCTGGCATCTTTCGGCATCGCCAATATCGGTTCGCTGGGCACGTTGAAACGGCAGGAACGGATATTCTGAGAACCTGACCGCTCCCGCGTCCGGCAATACCACCAAAACATCACAGGAATATCACCTTCCCCCGGACTGTTGTCTTACTTGTGTATCACCTAAACTATTGAAAACAAGCAAGAAATGTATTGCCACCCTTCGGCGGACTGCCGTATTCTGGAATTGTTTGACGAGCGGTTTTATTAATTCCGGTATGGAGGTAAAGGTGATTAAAGTTGTTGTATTCTGTGTGGCCATTCTAACTTCCTGGAGCTGTGTGGGAGCGGCAACCTCGGCGATTGGCACGGCCAGCGCGCGAGGGAATATGCGCATCGACGGGTCGCTGGTCAGTGGCAACGCGACGCTGTTCGACGGGACCGTGGTGGAGACGGACGCGGCAACCACGGCATTGCGTCTCGGCCAGGGGGTCGAGATCAGGCTGGCCACCGATTCCCGCGGCAAGCTGTATCGGGACCGGCTGCTGCTGGAGAAAGGTTCTGGCGAGCTGGTCCGCGCGGGCGGATTCGAGCTGGATGCGAAGCGCGTGAAGATCACGCCGGATTCGCCGAACGCCCGTGGCGTGGTTTCCATGGACGATGCGAATACCGTCAAGGTGGAGGCGCTGAGCGGTGGATTGCGCGTGACCACCGGCAACGGGATCCTCCTTGCGAAGATCGAGCCAGGGCGGGCCATGGAGTTTAGCGATTCCGAAGCCGGCGCGGCCGCGCCGACCACCGTTACCGGCAAGCTGACCAAAGAGGGGGACGCCTGCACACCGGGGACGGAACAGAAGTACTTCTTGACCGTTGCCGGGACCGGCCTGAAGTATCAGGTGACCGGCGAGGGTCTCGAGAAACTGGTCGGCAAGACGGTGACGCTCACGGGCACGGTGGATCCCAGCGTCTCGGCGTCGCACTGCGCTGCCGGGCTGATTGTCGCTGCGAGCGCGCCCACGGTGGGCGGCTCGGGTGGGGGAGCGGACAGAGCGGCGTCGGCCGGGGGCATGACGGCGAAAACGAAGCTGATCATCGCCGGTGTGGTGGTGGCCGGGGCGGTGGGCACGGGTGTGGGCATCTACGAAGCCAACCAGAGCCCGTCGCCGGCCAGCCGCTGACAGCCGGTCGAACAAGGCGAGCCGCGGTTCGCGGCTCGCCTGCCGGGAAGAAGATCGCCGCAAGCGATTCCTGACATAATCTTCTTCATGGTTTCCTCCGTGCTCTTCGCGCTGCTTCTGGCGCAGGCCCTGCCGCCGGTCCCGGAGGCGCCCAAAGCAACCGACACGAAAGCGGCCGAGCCCGCCGGGAAACCCGCGGAAAAAGAAGAGCCGCCGGTGGTGACGCACCACGAGATCCGCGCTGGCGGAAAGACGCTGAAGTACACCGCCACCACCGGCATGATGCCGTTGCGCGACGCCAAAGGTGAAACCGAAGCGCACATTTTCTTCATGGCGTACACGCTGGACGGCGTGAGCGACCCCAGCCGCCGTCCGCTCATGTTTTCCTTCAACGGCGGGCCAGGCTCGGCGTCGGTGTGGCTGCATCTGGGCGCCGTGGGGCCCAAACGCGTGGCCATGTTGCCGGACGGCCAGATGCCCGCCCCGCCGTTTCATCTGGTGGACAACGAATATACGTGGCTCGATCAGACCGATCTTGTATTCATCGACCCCGTGGGCACCGGCTACAGCCGCGCGGCGAAGCCGGAACTGGGCAGGAAATTCTGGAGCCTGCGCGGCGATATCGAATCGGTGGGCGAGTTCATCCGCATGTACCTGACGCGCTACGAGCGCTGGACGTCGCCGCTGTTCCTGGTGGGCGAGAGCTACGGTACCACGCGCGCCGCCGGGCTGTCGGGTTATCTCATTGAGCGCGGCATCGCCTTCAACGGCATCGTGCTGGTGTCCTCGATTCTGAATTTTGAGACCGCGGATTTCGCCAAAGGCAACGACCTGCCGTATATTCTGTACCTGCCCAGCTACGCGGCCACCGCGTGGTATCACCACAAGCTGGCGCCGGACCTCGAAAGCGATCTGCCGAAGACGCTGGCCGAGGTGGAAGAGTGGGCCGCAACGGGTTATGCGGAAGCTCTTGCCAAAGGCGACCGGCTGACCGCGGCCGAACGCCGGCAGACCATCGAGCGTCTTTCGCGCTACACAGGCATCGAGCAGCGCTTCATCGACAACAGCAATTTGCGCGTGGCCATCTACCCCTTCACCAAAGAGCTGCTGCGCGACGAAAAGCGCACCGTGGGCCGGATCGACAGCCGGTTCAAGGGCATTGACGAATCGGCGGCCACGGCGGCACCGGAGTTCGACCCGTCGATTGCGGCAATCCGGCCGCCGTTCACCACCACTTTCAACAACTACGTGCGCGGCGAGCTGGGCTACAAGACGGACCTGGAATACTACATCCTGGGCGAAGGCATCACCAGCCCGTGGGAATGGGGTCTAGGAAGCCGCGAGGGCTTTCCCGATACGAGCGACGATCTGCGCAGGGCCTTCGCGAAAAACCCGTACATGAAGCTCTATGTGGCGTCGGGACACTTCGATCTGGCCACGCCGTACTTCGCCACCGAATACACGCTGGCGCACATGGGGCTGGACCCGAGCCTGCGTCGGAACATCCAGACCGGCGAATACGAGGCCGGGCACATGGTGTATATAGATGCCACGCAGATCGAGAAGCTGAAGCGGGATGTGGCGGGATTCATCGAGAGCGCGCTGAAATAAACGATCTGACCGGGCAATGCCGCCGCGTGTTGGCCGCGTTGCGCGGCGCGGCCACCCGGAGCGCCGCCAGATCCTGAAACTCTTTCTGGAGCGTCCGGATTTGATCGAAGTGCAGCCGGGATGCACTCGCCCAAAATGCCGGACAAGCTCTGCGGGAGCACCAGCGGTCGGTCAATGCGCCAGGCCGGGATCCCCGGCCTGGGAGTGGATTCAGCGCAACAGATCATGGCCGAAGTCGGGCCGCACGCCGCGACGTTCCCCTCTCCCGGTCAACTGGCCTCGTGGGTCGGATGCTGTCCGGGTCGGGAGGAGAGCGCTGAAGTCTCGAGAAGCGACCCGTTCTCCCAAGGGGAACCGACCGATGCGGCGTCTCCTCAGCCAGGCGGCCAGTTTCGCGGTAAAGGCGAAAGGCAGCGTGTTTCAGAATCTATACCGTCGGCTGGTACCCCGGCTCGGGCACGCCAAGCGACTTGGGCAGTGGCGCACAAGCTTTGCCGGGTTATCTGAAAGATCCTCTATGCTCGTGTCGAGTATCTTGAGCTCGGACAACAGCCCAGCGCGAAGGCGCGCCAACAGCGAGCCGGCAAGCTGGTGCGACAACCGAAACACCTTGGATACCAGGTACAACTAATACCTGCAACCGGAGACGCCTGTGCAGGACGACGCTTTCAACGCTGTCCTACGTCAGGCTGCACTCCACCTTGTTGACCTTTTCCGCGATCACTTCCAGCAGCCACGGAACCCGCAGGAGCCGTTCGGTGAACGGCGAGGCTTCGGCAGCATCCAGACGCCGGTGCGAACCTTCCGGGCACACGGCGAACCCCAGCTTATCGGCCACATGGCACCCGGCCCGGACGATGGCGGCGGTCTCGCGATTCTTCGGATCGAGCGAGCGCGATGTGGCGCACTGGCTCAGGTCCTCGGGCATATTCCAGCGGGCGAATAGCGCCTCGGCAATCTGGAACGAGTTGGCGCCGAAGGAGGCTTCCTCCAGATCGATGACCGGGTGCCCGTCTCCGGCGGCCACCTCGTCACTGGCCATCGCCGAGTACGTCGTCGAGCA
>CAYVPZ010000505.1:0-4267 GCA_964453955.1 uncultured Solibacteraceae bacterium
ACTATACAGTAAGGTCCGTGCTCTGCCGATAACGGTAGGGTGCCAAGAAGCGCGACTTGTTTGGTCTGGTTTGTTGCTGGCCTGACCTTCGCCGGCGACCTGACCGGGCACATCACCATCACGAAGACGCTGACCCGCAGGCGCGTCAGCCTACCCGGATACGACGCCGAGCGGTTCACCGCCGAGTCAAAACAGGCCGAGCGCGCGGTGGACGAACTCAGCCGCGTGGTGGTTTGGCTGGAGGGCGGTCAGCTCCCCGCGCCGGAACCGGTGGCTGCCGTCCTGGCGCAGCATTATCAACGCTTTGACCCGGAAATCGTGGTGGTTCCGGTGGGTTCCACGGTGAGCTTCCCCAACCAGGACCCCATCTTCCACAACGTTTTCTCGCTCTCCCGCACGAAGAGTTTCGACCTCGGTTACTACCCGCAGGGGAAGTCGCGGTCGGTCGAGTTCAAGCAGGCGGGAGTGGTCCAGGTGTACTGCCATCTGCACCCCAACATGTACGGGGCAATTGTGGTGGTGCCCAGCCGAATGTACGCCCAGCCCGGTCAGGATGGGGGGTTCGCGATGGCGGGCATCCCGCCGGGGACCTACGAACTGGTGGCATGGCACGCATCGGCCGGGTTTTTCCGGAAGCGGTTGCGCGTGCCCGAAAGCGGCGTCCTGAAGCAGGATTTCGTCATTCCCGTGCGGAGCGACCAGGACGAGAAGTAATGCTGTCCCTGACCACGCGCGGGTTCCTCTGCTCGTTTCTGGCGCTCTCCGCGGCACTGGCGGCCGGCTACCTGATGGTAAGCGAGGCCATCCGGCTGCACGTGCGCGAAACGCTGAAGCAATCGCTGTACGAGCAACAGGAAGCGCTGGACCGCCAGGCCGCGGCGTCCAACCGGGACCTGATGCGAACCGTCGGCGCTCTGGCCGAGACCTCCGGGCTGAAGGCGGCCATCTCGCTCTCGCGCGAAATCGGCAACGGCTCCGCGCGGGCCAGCGCCGAGGATCGGATCGAGGCGCGGAACACCGTCCAGGCGCAACTGCAGGAGATGGCCAAATTGACCGGGCTGGGCTTTCTGGCGGTTCTGGAGCCGGACGGGGCGCTGGTGGCGGCAACCGGGAAAGCGACGGCGGACCTGGGCCGGTGTTCGCTGTGTTCGGTGGACGGCCGTCTTTATGAGACCCTGGCGGTGCCGGTGAACCAGGGTGACGAGAATCTGGGGTCGCTCATTCTGGGCCGGCGGTTCTCGCTTCCGCGAGACAACGCGGGAGGCCGGAGCGCCTTGCTCCACGATGGGGCCGTAGCGGACACCACGCTGCCAGCCGCCGGTAACCTCGCGTCGTGTTCCGGCCCCTCGGCGTGCGTGGTCGAGATTGCCAACGAGCACTGGCTGGCGCTGCCCGTCCGCAAGTTCGCGGCGAGCGACGGCTACGCCTTGTTCAGCCTGCAGCCGCTGGATGCCAAAACCCGTGAGTTTACCCGGGCGGCCGCCGGAAACTTCGCGCTGGTGGGATGCGCCGCGCTGGCCATCACCTGTCTGTTCTCGCTGTGGATTTCGCGATCGGTGGTGAGGCCGTTGCACGCGCTGATCGGCCAGCTCAGGGACACCGAGCAACAGGGCCGTTTGCCGCAGACCTTCAGCGCCGATTCCACGACCACCGAAGTGCACCTGCTGGCGTCGGCCATCAATCGCGCCGCGCGAGCGGTGCACGACGCCAACGAGCATCTGGACTCGGCCTATCTGGAATTCATCGAGACCATGGCGCGGGCGCTGGATGCCCGCGACCCGTACACCGCGGGCCACAGCGACCGGGTCAGCGAATACTCGCTGGCCATTGCCCGCGTGCTGGGGTGCCCGCCCGGCGAGATCGAGATTCTGCGCATTGGCGCGAGGCTGCACGATATCGGCAAGATCGGCGTGCCCGACGGCGTGCTGCAGAAGCCGGGCCGCCTCACCGAAGAGGAATTCGATCTGATCAAGCAGCATCCGGAAATAGGGCGGCGAATTCTGGAAAATGTGAGCCGGTTTCGCGAGTATTTGCCGATTATCGAGTTGCATCACGAGAATTTCGACGGCAGCGGATACCCGCACCGCCTGCGCGGCGAGGAAGTTCCGCTGCTGGCCCGCATTGTGCACGTGGCAGATGCGTATGACGCCATGACCAGCGACCGCGCATACCGCTCCCGTCTGGCCGAATCGCGCGTGCGCGAGATTCTCCGGGAGTGCGCGGGAACTCAATTCGACCCGGTAATTGTCGCCGCTTTCCTGCGGATTCTGGAGGCGCAGAATGTGGAATTGCAATATCAAACTCAACCGGCGTAGTTTATTGGCTGCCGCGCTGATGGGACTGGGTGCGCTCGCATGCGCCCAGGAGGCCCAGACCGGAATCACTGTCCCGGCGACGATCACCGGCGGGTTCATGAAGTCGGACGACGCGTACTTCGGCTACCATGCCGCCGTGTACCCGGCGCTCCGGCTGGACGACCACTGGTTCGTCTACGCGGCCGTGGACCTCTATTCGACACCGTTCTTCTACTACCCCGAATACAACGGACGCGAGTGGGCTCATGCGGGACTCGAACAAGCTTATGTCGCGCGCACCTGGAAGAATGAAACGTCGGGCTGGGTGGTGAAGGCCGGCAAGCTCTCCTCGGCGTTCGGCGGGCCGCAACGCCAGTACGACGACATGCAGAACGCTCTTCTCGACCAGCCATTGAGCTTCACTTCCGCGCTGCCGCTGTACCCCTCGCTCAACGTGTGTTCGTGGGGAGGCCGCGCCCTGTGCTTTGACTACACGTCCGCCTACTATGCGTACGCGCCCGTGACCCTCTACGGTCTGTGGGGCGGCGAGGCGGCGGGCTGGTGGAAGCGTCTGGATGGCCGCGTTCAACTGGCCAACAGCTCTCCGGAGAATCCACTGCCGCTTTCGTCCGGTGACCAGCATGCGCAGTGGAGCGCGGGTGGCGGCTATACCGTCGCCCCGGGATTCCGCATCGGGGTTTCCGGTTTTCGGGGGAGCTGGCTGAACGCGATTCCCGGCGCGAACGAGGCCGGCATCAGCACCTGGGCGCCGCCGGCGACGGGACTGGGCGCCGACGCCGAATGGGCGCGCGGGCGCTGGAAGGTGAGGTCCGAGTGGCAGCGGCTCACGTTCCCCTATCCGGCGGCGTACCAGACGGCGGTTCCTGCGGCGGCGTTCGCGTGGACGGAAACCAGGCTGATCATTACACCGCGCCTCTACGCGGCGGTGCGGGTGGGCTATCAGCGCGCGAGCGGGTTCGGCGCCGCCTCGTTGTATGCGCCGAACCTTGCCCGGTATGAAGTGGCGATGGGCTTTCGCCCGAACCGGTGCCAGTTGGTGAAAGCCGGCTACGAGTGGAACCAGTTGGGGAGCAGCGCAGTGGAGATGGACAACGTCCTGGGGGTGCAACTGGTGACGGCGCTGCCGGCGTTCACGCGGGCGCTCAGATAACGCGGCGGGGAGTTATTTCTTCTCTTTTCCAGGGTTTTTGCGCGTCTTGATTACTACCGGGGTGCCGTGGAATCCGAAGCGCTTGCGGAGCTGATTCACCAGGTAGCGCTCGGTGGAAAAATGGATGGCGGCGGGGCGTGACGTGAACACGACGAACGTGGGCGGACGGACGCCCGCCTGGGTCATGTAGCGGACCTTGAAATCGGAATCCAGCTCGAGGCTGGCCACGAAGCGGTTCAGCTCGCCCGTGCCGATGCGCTTGGAGGCGGATTCGAAGCAGTCGCGAATCATGCGGAAGAGCTTGCCGACGCCTTTGCCTTCCTTCGCGGAAACGAACGCGATTTCGGCATATTCCAGAAACTTGAACTCCTCGCGGATGCGCAGCGTGTACTCGTTCTGATCGCGCAGCGTGGTGATATCCCACTTGTTCACGCAGATGATAAGGGCACGGCCTTCCTCGTGCGCGTAGCCGGCGATGGTGGCGTCCAGCGCCACCAGACCTTCGCTGGCATCCACCACCAGCACCACCACATTGGCCATGCGGATGTTGCGGCGGGCCATCACCACGCTGAGCTTCTCCGCCATGAGGTGCGTCTTGCCCTTGCGGCGGATGCCGGCCGTATCGACGAAGACGTAGTCGATGCCGTCGCGATGAATGGTTTCGTCCACGGAATCGCGGGTGGTGCCGGCGATGGGCGACACAATGGCGCGCTCGGCGCCGGCCAAAGCGTTTAATAGCGTTGATTTTCCTACGTTCGGCCTTCCAATAATCGACACTTTAATGCGGGTTTCGCGCGGGGTT
>CAYVPZ010000506.1:0-4264 GCA_964453955.1 uncultured Solibacteraceae bacterium
CGGATTTCCTTTCCAGCATGAGCCATGAGCTTCGCTCGCCGCTCAATGCCATCCTCGGCTTCGCCCAGCTCATCAATTCCGATTCCCCGCCGCCAACGCCCGCGCAGTCGGCCAGCATCGATCAGATTCTCCACGCGGGATGGTATCTGCTGGAGCTGATCAACGAAATCCTCGACCTCGCGCAGATCGAGTCCGGAAGGCTGGCGCTGGCGCTGGAGCCGACCTCGCTGCCGGAAGTCATGTCCGAATGCCAGGCCATGATCGAGCCGCAGGGGCATAAGCGGGGCATCAAAATGAGCTTCCCCGGATTCGACGGCCCCTGCTTTGTCAACGCCGATCGGACCCGGCTGAAGCAGATCCTCATCAACCTTCTTTCCAACGCGATCAAGTACAACCAGCCAAACGGAACGGTGGTGGTGGGCGCGGAGTGCGGCAGGGGCGCCCAGGAACGCACCTGCGTCAGCATAAAGGACACCGGCGCGGGGTTGCCTCCGGACATGCTCATGCAGCTTTTTCAGCCTTTCGACCGCCTCGGACAAGAGAGAAGCACCGAGGAAGGCACCGGCATCGGCCTGGTGATGAGCAGCGGCTGGTGGAATTGATGGGCGGCGAGATCGGCGTGAAGAGCACCGTCGGATCGGGTAGCGTGTTCTGGTTTGAACTGAACGCGGCTGCCGCGCCGGAGCTTGCCATTGACAGAGCCGAACCCGAGGCGAATTCACAAGCACGCGTTCAGGACGACGCGCCGCTGCGCACGCTGCTCTATGTAGAGGACAACCCGGCCAACCTGAAGTTGATCGAACAACTCATCGCGCGCCGCCCGGATATGCGCCTGCTCAGCGCCAGCGACGGAAATCTGGGCATCCAGCTTGCGCGCGCCCACCGGCCGGAACTCCGGGACCGAGCCGCAGGAGGCCCTGAACCGGGTGAACCAGCTCCTGTGCAAAAAATCGCTCCCCACCCAGTTCGTCACTCTCTTTCTTTTTCTCATGAGCCCGCATGGCATGGGCCAATTCATCAGCGCGGGACACAACCCCGCCTATGTATTCCGTTCCGCCTCGGGAAAACTCGAAGAGCTGGTCTCCGACGCCTTTGTTTTGGGGCTGTTCGATTTCGCCTCTTATGAATCCCGTTACTTCCGTCTCGACAAAGGAGACATTCTGGTGGTGTATTCGGACGGTCTGACCGACGCGCAAAACCAGCGGGAAGAAATGTTCGGGGAGGCGAGACTCCTGGAAATCATTGAGCAGGAGGCCCCCTGGGGGGCTCACGCCATCGAGCGCAGACTTTTGAAAGCCATTGAGGAATTCACCGAGGGCACGCCGCAAACCGACGACATCACCTTCGTGGTGGTCGAAAAAACCTAGCGCCAACAGTGCAACACCTGCACCTCCACGAACAGATTCTGCACCGGGTGTGTCATTGGAACTTCAGGAATTGCGCCAGGCTCTCCGCCGCTCCGCCGATGGCGCGTGCCAGGCTCAGCTTCGCCAGATTGTGGGCGAAGACGCTGTTGATGTAATCGAGTTCCGCGCCGGCCACCGATTCCTGCGCCTGCACCACTTCCACGTTGTCGGTGACACCGGCATCGAAGCGTTGCCGCGTGAGCGCCAGAGTCTCTCTGGTGACCCGCACGTTTTGGACAGCCACTTCCACCTGGCTGTTGGCGGCTTCCAGATCGAGATACGCGTCGCGGATGTCGCTTTCAATTCTGCCGCGAAGATCCTCAATCTCCGCCGTTCGCTGCGCCAGGGCAGCATCGGCTTGTTCGATATCGCCTTCCGTCCGGCCGCCCTGCCAGATGGGAATCCGCAGCGTCCCCACCGCCGTGAACGTCCCGTTCGACTGCGTTGGTCTGGTTCCGATGAGGCCATAGTCGCCGCCGACCGAGAACGACGGGAGGCGTTCGTCACGGGCCGCCGACCGCAATAACCGCGCGGCCTGCGCCTGCGCTTCCGCCGCTTTCAGATCCGCACGCTTCACCAGCGCCTGCTTCAGCGCCTCTTCCAGCGTGATAGAGGGAGGAGGGGAAAACGGAATCTCTTCGGAGAGCGCGTAGCCAGAGCTGGCCGGCAAGCCCACCATCCGCGCGAGGTTGATTTTCTGCTTCGCCAGATCGTTCTGCAGGGAAAGCAACCGCTCCTGTTGCGTCAGCGCCTGCACCTGACTTCGATTGACGTCGGTCTGCGCCAGCAGGCCCACGCCGCGCTTTTGCGAAGCCTGCCGGTAGAGAGCCGTGGCTGTTTCCAGTTGCGCGCGCACCGATTCCACCCTCGCCTCCGCCGCGATCACCTGCAGATAAGCGCCGCCGACGGCAAACACGATCAGGTCCCGCGCATCCTCGGCCGAATACCGGTCGGCACGCACGATTTCCCGGCTCGAACGGTAATTGTTGAGGGCCGTCATATCGGCCACGGTTTGGGTCAGTGTGGCACGCAGATCGAAATAGTGGAACGGGCCGACCACGGCAGGAAGAGAGGACCCGAGCTTCGGAATACTTCCCAGCCCCTCGGCCGCAAGGTCGAGCTGCTCATCGTACACATGCAAGGCGCCGTTCAGGTTCGGGAGCAGCGAACTGCGTGCCACGCTCTGCTGCCCACGTGCCTGCCGCACCGCCTGCGCCATGCCGACCGCGCCCAGATTGAATTCCAGCGCCCGTCTTACCGCTTCGCGCAACGACAACTTTCCCGAGAACGGAAGAGTGGCCGTGCTGCCCGTGCTTCCGCTATACGAACCGGACACCTGCAGCGTGGGATTGATGGTGTTGACGCTGGTGGTGGTTCCCGGCACGGGCGATTCGGTGGCTGTCACGGAGCCGTTCTGCCCGCTCCGGCCGGACAGCGGGAGCTGGTTCGCCGTTGCGCCCGAACCTCCGCCAAGTTGAGCGAACGCGCCGCTCGCCAACAGGAGGATGGCGGCCAGCGCGCGCATCGGGATCGTACCGCCTGCAAGTTTTGTCATGCGTTTTGTCCATCTAGCCGAGCTGTTTTCGGAAGCGCCACACGCTCAACGAAACCAGAACGAGCGTAAAGGCGAGCAGAACGAGGAAATGGGGCCACAGCGTGCCGAGTCCGCTGCCGCGGAGCATGCTGCCTCGCGCGATCACGCCGAAATGGTAAATCGGATTAATATTCGTCATCGGCCGCAGCCACGCCGGCAGCGCCTGCGCGGGAGTCAGGGCGCCGGATAAACTCGACAGCGGTGGATTCACGAAAAAGCTGGTCAATTGCGCCTGTGCCGATGTTCTGGTAAACGTGGCGATGAACGTCCCAATGCCGATGCCGCAAAGAACACACAGCGCGGCGCCCAGAAAAACCAGCAGGTAGCCGCCGCGAAACGGGACGTGAAATACCAGTTTCATCAGGCCGACGGCGCCCAGCACCATCAGGCAAAGAAGCAGGAAGAGGGGCACAATCTTGGCAATGATGATGGCGTAGGTTCCGGCCGGCGACATCATCAATTGTTCGAGGGTGCCGGCCTCGCGTTCTTTCACCATCGCCGCGGCGGAGACGATGGAGGCGTTCAAAATGCATAACATTCCGAACACTCCGGTCACCACGAACCACGAACTGACCAGTCCCGGGTTGTACAGGAAAGCGGGATATAGCAGCACCTGGCTGCGTGGTTGTGCGCCCGCGGCAGCCACCTGCCGAAAAGCCGCGTTCAGGCCGGAGGCGCGCAACCCGTTGTTATAGGTCTCAACCACGATCTCCGCGTACGCCTGTGCGATTCTCGCCGTATTGGCGTCCATCGCGTTCAGCAGAAACTGCACCGTCGCCGGCCGGCCGCGCTGCAGCTCGCGGCCAAACTCACGGGGGATGACCACTCCGGCATCCAGCCTGCCTCGGGCGATCACGTCTCCAAGCTGGCTGGCGGACAGGTAGTTGCCGGCCACGGCGAAGCTCTCGCTCTCGCTCAGCGTCGCAATCAGCTCCCGGCTCTCCGGTGTCCGGCTGTCGTCCACCACTCCCAGCCGCAGGTTCGCTACGGTCGAGTTCAGCACGAAGCCGAAGAGCAGGACCATGAGAATGGGAGGCACAATCAGGGACAGGGTCACGCGGCGGTCCCGGCGGATCTGGCTGAATTCTTTCCGAATTAACGCCAGGAAGCGGGTGTTGGCGATGCCTTGTATGAAGTTCCGCATGGGCTAGGCCTTCAGTTGCATTCGCCGCATGTTGAGCCATGCCAGCATGTAGAACAGGGCGCCCGTACCGCCGATAATCAGGATTTCGAGCCACGTCGCAGCCCAGCCCGCGCCCTGCAG
>CAYVPZ010000507.1:0-4246 GCA_964453955.1 uncultured Solibacteraceae bacterium
CAAAGATGACCGCCGCCGCGACGATATGCAGGTAGATCCTCTGTCCCGGCAGGAACACCGAGACGAACATCGCCACGAACACAAACGCGAGTCCCACCAGCGGCATTGGAGTGAGCGGTCCCGGAGGCGGCGAGGATGTCTCCCGCTGAAAGCCCGACCCAATCATAGTGGCTAAGGCGGCAATGATACTCGCGCCGCCCTTCAGCGTGGTGACGGTGGCGGTGAAGACGATCACCATGACCATGCCCGCCAATCCCAGAAGGGCCGCCGTCGCCGTAGCCAGCCTCAGAATGATGAACGCCGCTTTTGCCACAGGTCATATCATGGCAGATTCCATCGGTTTGCTCCGCCGGAACTGTAGGGTAACTAACGGCTTATATCGACGCCCCGGCATTGCGCGTGGCGAATCAAAAATCCGCGTCAGAACATCCACCCTATGGTGGATTGCCTGCGGAAGGGGAACTCAATTTGACGCGCATCACTCTCTGCATCCTTCTTTGTCCCGGCCTCGGGCTGTTGTTTGGTTCGCAGTTGCTCGGCCAGCAGACCGGTCCATTCCAGGGCAGTGTTCCCTCCGGCGCCGTCTCCTCAACGCCGCTGGCATTGACCCTGGATGACTCCATTCAGCGCGGTCTCAAGGCCAACCTGGGCCTGCTTCAAAGCGACACCGCGAGCCAGACGGCGCGGGCGCAGCGTGTATTGGCATTGTCCGCTTTGCTCCCCCAGGTGACCGGAACCCTGTCCGAAACCGGCGAGCAGCTCAATTTGAAGACGTTGGGGCTGAACGTTCCGCCTAACCCGGTTTTTTCGATCCCTACGATTACGGCTCCTTTCAAGTACACGGCCGCTCAGGCGAATGTCTCCGCCAGGATTCTCGATTGGAACCTGCGCCGGACCTTCCAGTCCGCCGGAGCGGCGGAGGAAGCGGCCCGACTTTCCGTTCAGGACGCGCGCGATCTGGTGACGCAGGCCGTCGCCTCCGGGTACCTGCTGGTGATCGCGGACAGCTCGCGCGTGGAATCGATCGACGCCCAGGTGGCCACCGACGAGGCGCTGTACAAAAGGGCGTTCGATCAACACAACGCGGGGGTCGCAGCGGGTATCGATGTGCTGCGGGCGCAGGTGCAGCTCAAGACGGAGCAACAGCAGCTACTGGCGCAACGGAATCAGCTCGAGAAGGACAAATTGGCCCTGGGACGGGTGATCGGCCTGCCGCCGGGCCAGCTATTCAGCATCGCCGATACGGCGCCGTTTACGCCGCTCGGCGGGATCAGCCAGGAGGACGCCATACGGCTTGCGCTCTCCGAGCGGCCGGACTACCAAAGCGCCAAAGAACAAGTGCTGGCCGCGCAGGAGGCGCTCGGAGCCGCCCGCGCGGAATGGTATCCGACGGTGGACGTGAACGGCTACTACGGCGACGCCGGCCCCACGCTGGCGAGCTCGCACGGCGTTTTCAGCTTGAGCGGCGCGGTGAACTTCAATATCTTCAATGGCGGCCGGACTCGCGGCGATGTCGAGAAGGCGCGAGCCGCCTTGAAACAACGCTCCGACGATCTGGCGGATCTGGGCACGCAAATCGAGGTGCAGGTGCGGAACGCGTTTCTGGACCTGCAATCGGCGGCGGATCAGGTGGCCGTCGCGCGGGACAACCTGAACCTCTCGAACCAGACGCTCGACCAGGCGCGCGACAGGTTCTCCGCCGGCGTGACCGACAATATTGAGGTTGTGCAGGCGCAGGGAACGGTGGCGGCCGCCAATGACAGCCTGATCGCCGCGCTGTACGCGCATAACCTGGCCAAGGTTTCTCTGGCGCGCGCGCTCGGCCTGGCGGACCAGCAAATCAAGAAGTTCATCGAGGTGAAGTGAAATGCCGGACACGATTATTGAACAGAAACCCACGCCAGCTCCTCCTCCGCCAGTGAGAAGAAGGCGCAGGCGGAGCTGGGCGCGCATCTTCCTGCTGTTTGCGCTGGCGATCGCACTCGCCATCGGCGGGTACTGGCTGTGGAACTACTTCAGCTCTTATGAATCCACCGACGACGCGCAGATCGATGGGCACGTCAATGCCATCAGCGCGCGCATCTCCGGTCACTTAAGCGAAGTTCTTGTCCAGGACTCGCAACTGGTGAAAGCCGGGGATGTGCTGGTGAGAATAGACCCGCGCGACTATGAGGTTGCGGTGTCCGGAGCCGAGGCGAATCTTGCCGACGCGGAAGCGTCCCTCGAGAGCGCGCGCACGGACCTGCCGATTATTTCGACCAACACCGCGAGCGTGCTTCAAACCGCCCAATCCTCGCGAGTGGACGCCAACGCCGGTCTGCTCGCCGCGGAGCGGCAGTTTGAAGCGGCGCAGGCCCGGCTGCAGACCGCTCAGGCGCAGGTGAACGAGGCGCAGGCGAATTACAAGAAATCGGCCGACGATGCGGCGCGCTATAAGCTCCTCGTCGACAAGGACGAAATCTCCCGGCAAACATACGACCAGGCCGAGCAGACCGCGGAGGCGGCGCAGGCCACCGTGGCGGCCCAGAACGCAGCGGTCGTCGAAGCGCGCCACAACGCCAGCGCGGCCGAAGCCGCCATTCAGCAGGCGCAGACAAAGATCCCGCAGGCAGACGCTTCCATCCAATCGGCAATGACCCGGCCCCATCAAGTGTCGCAAAGCCAGTCGCGGGTGAAATCCGCCGCCGCGAAGGTCGCCGAGCTGCAAGCTCAGCTCGACCAGGCGAAGCTGAACCTGGGCTACACGATTATCGTCGCACCGGTGAGCGGCATCGTAGGCAAAAAGACCGCCGAGACAGGCCAGAATGTGTCGCCGGGTGAGCAACTCATGGCTGTGGTGCCGCTGGACGACGTTTGGGTAACGGCGAATTTCAAGGAGACCCAGCTCAGGAAAATGAAGCCGGGCCAGAAAGTGAAATTCACGGTGGACGCCTACGATCATGAATACTCGGGGCACGTCACGGGCATCGGAGGCGCGAGCGGATCGCGCTACAGTCTGCTCCCGCCGGAGAACGCCACGGGGAACTACGTGAAAGTGGTGCAACGCATACCCGTGCGGATCGACTTGGATCCGGACGAAAACAAGGACCACCGTCTTCGGCCGGGAATGTCGGTGGATCCGAAGGTTTACACGACGCGATAGCGCGGCGACGCTATGCCTGAGACTACTGAAGCGGCTCCCGTTTCCGCGTCGCGCGAGGCGCCCTGGACTCCCAAATTCAATCCCTGGCTGGTCGCCGTGGTGGTGGCGATGGCGGCGTTCATGGAGGTTCTCGACACCAGCATCGCCAATGTGGCGCTGCCGCACATGGCTGGGAACCTGGGAGCGAGTAACGACCAGAGCACCTGGGTCCTCACCTCCTACCTGGTGTCCAACGCAATTGTTCTCCCCATCAGCGGCTGGCTGGCGGGAGTGTTTGGGCGCAGGCGCTTCTTCCTGACGTGCATCGTGTTGTTCACGGTCAGTTCGTTGCTGTGCGGCGCGGCGCCGACGCTCGCGGCGCTGATCGTTTTTCGGGTCATTCAAGGGGCGGGCGGCGGCGGTCTCCAGCCGATGGCGCAAGCCATCCTGGCCGATGTCTTCCCTCCAGAGAAGCGCGGCATGGCCTTCGCGCTCTATGGAATCACGGCGGTGACCGCTCCCACCATCGGCCCAACGCTCGGCGGCTGGATCACCGACAATTACTCCTGGCGCTGGATCTTTTACATCAACCTTCCGGTCGGGATACTGACCCTGTTGCTGGCCGCTCGCATGGTGGAGGATCCGCCCTGGCTGAGGCGAGCGAAGGCGGGCGGCGTCCGCATCGACTACATAGGCATCGCTCTGCTCGCGTTGGGGGTGGGCGCGCTGCAGGTGCTCCTCGATAAAGGCCAGGAAGACGATTGGTTCGGGTCCCGCTTCATCGTGACGCTGATACTTGTCTCTCTCGTCTGCCTCATTTCGCTGGCGATCTGGGAGTGGTTCAACGCGGCGCCGATTATCGACGTGCGCCTCTTTAAGAGCTTCAATTTCGCGATGTCGAACATGATGATGTTTATCCTCGGTCTCTCGCTGTTCAGCGCCCTGGTCATGATGCCGCAGTTCCTCCAGACGTTGTTGGGATACACGGCCGAGTCCGCCGGTTTGGTCCTTTCCGGCAGCGGAGTGGTTCTGCTGATGGAAATGCCCATTGTCGGGCTGCTCACATCGAAGTTCCCGACCAAGTACATCATTGGCTTCGGCTGGCTGGCCCTTGCCCTGGCAATG
>CAYVPZ010000508.1:0-4223 GCA_964453955.1 uncultured Solibacteraceae bacterium
GTAAGTGGTTACAGAAATTGACCAGATACTTCCAGGCCAGATAGTAAATAGCGAGAGCCAATGGGAACGCGGCCCACATCCACGCGACGTTCTGTGTAATGAAGTCGATTCCCAGCAGCCTCGCCAGCAGGTACCCGCCCGGGATCAACAACAGCGGCAGCAGCGCGCCATGGGGTCCGATGGGCAATTGCCAATGGCCGTGCAGCGCGAAATGCACGACGTTCCACAGGCCCCAGGCATTCGGCACGATGACCAGTGGGAAAACGACGGCACGCTCAATCGGGATGGGCACGTCGAAAACATACCTCGCAATGACATATGCCGTCAGGCCGCACAACATCATCGGTGTGGGCACGGCGATTCCCGCCAGATAGGCGCGAAGGTACGGATGGGTATTCATATGGACCTCCTTCGTGAATCACAATTGATACAGCAGTTGCGGGATGATGGCCGGGAACGCCACCAGACCAAGCGCCACCAGCAGCAGAAGGACCCGGTCCAGCCAGCCCATCGGCGCGCTTCGCTCATCCAGACGGCGAAGCATGCGCGGCCACAGGTCGATGTCCTCATCCTGCCGGACCGGTGGCAGCGCCTGCCGAAGCATCTCTTTCAGTTCGTTCTCGGTCGGTTTCATGGCGTAACCTGCAACCTCCTCAGATTCTTTCTCAGCAGCCCGATGGACCGGTGAATGCGCGACTTCACGGCGGCCACGGATATTCCCAGAGCGGCGGCGATCTCCGGATTGGACTCCTCTTCAATCAGCGCCAGACTCGCGGCCGCCTGCAGTTTCGCCGGAAGCCGGCGGAAGGCCGCACGCAGAGCATCGCTCAGAGCTCCGTCCCGCGCCGGATCCGGGGCCACCGGCACCTCCGGCACGTCGAGCCAGGCCACCTCGCGCGGCCGCGCTTTCAGAAAATCGATGGCCACGTGGGTGGCGATGCGCCGCGCCCAGGCGCCGAATTCGCAGCGGGTGTCGAAGCGCGCCCGTGCGCGGTAGATGCGCCAGAACGTCTCGATGGTGGCGTCCTCGGCGAGCGGGCCGTCGCGCAGAATGCGAACGATCCACCCGAACACCTCCGCCTGGTGGCGCCGGAACAGGGTTTCGAAGGCATCCAACTCGCCGGCCGCGAATCTGCTTTCGAGGTCTGCCGGTTCGTGGATTTCCGCCGCCGCATCCATTTTTTCTTTCCTGCTTAACCTTACTGTGGATCTGCGCGCGGGGATTCTTTTTTGTGTGGGAGCGGGCTCTCAGAATGTGGGAGCAGGCGTTTTCGCCTGCGTGCGGCCAGAGGGCGGGGCGCTTTGCCTACTTCGCCTTCTCGCCCTTCTCCGGTACAAATCGCAAGCCGAGCTTTCCCGAGGGCGTCTTGTAAAAGAGCTCGAGGTTCTTCGGCTTCACCTTGCCTTCGATCTCGAAATACAGCAGGCCGGTCACCGGCTCGGTCACCGCCTTCTCCGGCAGCACTTTCTGGCGCAGCGCCACCAGCAGCGGGCTGTCCGTGTTGTCTTCGGCGTCTTTCACTTCCACCTGCGCGACAGGCGCCGAGCCGCTGTTACCCATCACCGGCCCGCCCATTGGCATCCCCATGATGCTGCCGCCGGGGCTCTGGTTGGCCACGGTGGTGCTGGTCTTTCCGCCGGGCGCGTTCTTCACGATGATCGCTCCGGCGCCGGCGATCTGACTCGGCTGGAACGGCACCGCCCGCTGGCCGTCCTTGTCCGAGAGCAGCTTGAAGTCGTCCAACCAGATCTTCACCGGATCGTCGCCCAGCGGGCGTACGGTCACTTCCACCACGATCACGTTGCCGCCCAGGTCGGAACCGGGAATATTGGGGCCGATCGCCTGCCGGATCTGCTCCTTGTCCAGCAGCAGGTTGGCGCTGATCTCCACCAGGTCGTTGGAACTGCGGCCAATCGGATAGCGCTCGTCGGAAGCCGAAAGCGCCGGCGCGCCCAGCAGGAGTGCAAGCGCCGGCCAGACCGAAAGATGTCGCAGACGCATGGAGAGCCCCCTATCAGCATAACGGCCCCCGTGCCGTAAGGGTTACGAGCTACCGCCAACTAAGGGGTTCACCCCAGCTAAAGCACGCGCCCGAAACGGTCGATCTAACTTCTGGCGCGGGTTGTGCGCCTGGAGTGCCTGTGTCTATTCATCGTTTCGTCTTTTGCCTGTTAACTGTCACCGGTATGGCGTCGTTGTGGGCGCAGCAAACCAACACGTTCATGACCATTACCACCAGCCCCGCCGGAGGGGCGTTCCTGGTGGACGGCCAGGCGTACAGGTCCTCGGCGGTATTCAGTTGGACCATTGGATCGACCCATGTGATAGAGGCTCTGCAGGACACGGTCCCAGCCGCATACGACCCGACCACCATCGCAACCGCCGCCTACCTGCAGGATCTCCCGGAGTGCTACCGCGTATTCACCGGCTGGACGGACAGCTCGGGTCAGGTTGCCGGCATAGATCCGTCTGCCGCCACCATCTCGGTCACCGCCGATCCGACGCTGAGCCAGTTGGTGGTCAACTATACCGTGAACTGCCTCGTTTTCATCGATTTCTATGGCAACCACCCCCCGGCCTGGCCGAACTCATGCGACTCCAACCCGCCCCTGCCGGCGGGCAGCTCGATTCCCGAGGGCGTGGTCTGGGCGTCTGGCGGGCTGTTGCACAAATGTTACTGGAATAATACGGCTGAGTACGTTGTCGTTCCGGATCCGATCACGGTGGCGGTGTACCCTTCCCCGGGATGGCTGTTTCAGCAGTGGGGCCTGCCGGACGCCAGCCTCACCGGACCGGTGAACACCATCACCGTCGGTGACGTGAGTGGACTGCCGGGCAAATACATCATGACGCCCGAGTTCGTGCCCGGCGAGCGGGTTCGTTTTATGACCGCGCCGGCCGGTTTCGACGTGGTTGTGGATCATGCCCCGACTCGCACCATCCAGGAATCCGGGGCCACCGTCTTTTCGCCCTGCGCCGCCGACGAGATGACACCGCCGCCCGTTGAGCCCTTTCCTTCGGCCATTCCCGGCAAATGCTGGGGCGATTACGATTTCCTGATTGGCTCCACCCATACGGTCGGGGCGCCGTCGCCCCAGATCGGCATCCACGGGGATCATTGGGTGTTCAGTTCGTTCAGTGGAGCGGTGAACAGCTCCGGGATATACACGGTGCCCAGCCAGCCGGACCTGGTGACGGCCAATTTCCTCCCGGCCGCCTCCATTTCGTGGATTACCGTTCCGCCCGGCCTGAAGCTCACCGTGGATGGCGTCAGCACGCAATCGGGCGGGGGCTACTGGGGAGTCAACAGCACGCATTCCCTCTCCGCGCCCGCGCGGCAGCGGGACGCCAGCAACAAGGTCTGGGACTTCGTGAGCTGGTCCGACGGCGGGGGCGCAACCCAAAACTACACCGTGCCGGCAACGGCTCTCAACGGCGGGGTGCAGTTGATCGCTACCTTCATCTACGACGCGGCCGCCAGCGCCAACAGCTTGTTGACCGTGCAAAGCTCGCCAACCGGGCTCACCGTGCAGGTGAACGGGCAGCCCTGTTTAGCGCCTTGCACTTTGTCGGAGCCCAACGGCACGGCAGTGAACATCGCCGCAGCCCCAGCGCAGACATCCGGGCCGGGCACGCAGTATCTGTTCCAGAGCTGGTCGGACCTGGGCGCGCCTGCCCACCAGGTCACGCTCAATACCGACACCACTGTTACCGCCAACTATTCCACCCAGTACCTGCTGACCGCCGCGGCATCGCCAGCCGCCTCGGGCACGTTCATCGTGAGCCCATTGACGGCAAGTGGATACTACAATGCAGGCTCGGTGGTCACGCTTACCGAGCAGGCCGCCTCGGACTACCGGTTTTCTCAATGGAGCGGTGGGCTGAGCGGAATCGCGCCCACGGGAACCGTTACCATGCTGGGCCCGGTCGCGGTAACCGGGTATTTCCAGAAGCTGGCGGATACGCCCGGTGTCTTCGTCCAGAACGCCGCGGGCCAGACCCCGTTGCCGATCGTCGCCCCCGGTTCGCTCATCTCCATCTTCGGAGCCAATCTCGCCCCCAGCGTACTGGCTGGCCCCACCGACCCGGTGGCGCAAACGCTCGATGGCGTGGTGGTCACCACTTCCGGCAACATCCTGCCGCTGATGTTCGTCTCTCCCTGGCAGATTAACGCGCTTGTACCTTCCGGGCTGACGCCGGGAGACTACGATCTGACCGTCTC